>NZ_JACJPW010000017.1 GCF_014696265.1 Aerosakkonema funiforme FACHB-1375
GGCTAGGGGCTAGGGGAGTGGGGGAGTGGGGGGAGTGGGGGGAAATATTATCTACAATTTCTGGTTTTCTGGGGTATTCTGCGGTTGTGTTGCTCTCCCGCTCTCCCGCTCTCCCTCTTCCTTTCCCTTTTCCCGACGCCCTAACCCCTAACCCCGACGCCCTTTTTATATTGCAATACTCTGCGGCAAAGAAGCAGCGATACTGGTAGTTGGAGAGGAAACGCTCAGCAATTCAGTTTGGAGACCGATTAACTTGTGAACTAGGTGACGGAAATGTTTAATTGGTGGAATTTGAATCCGATCGCACGTTGTCACCAATACCACTTGACGCTTCAAAGTCGGTTCGCCAGTCGATCGCACCACCAGCGTCGGGTCGTAATGGGCATCAATCACGGCTGTTTTGGGCAGTAAGGCGATCGCATCACCTTGTCGCACCATTCCTCTAAAGGCATCCAGCGTGTTCAATTCCAACACTGCATTCATCGGTGCGCCCAAACGCTGAAATTGATCTTGGACTAAACGTTGCATCCCATAGCCTACCTTAAATACGACTTGCGGGTAACGGGTGATTTCCGACCACGGTATCCGTTCGTACATTGCCAGGGGATGGTTTGCCGCCATTAAAACTTCTATAGGCTCAGTATAAAGTACATCGACTACCATTTCCGGACTGGCGGTTAAAAAGCGATTATTCATCACAATAGCGACATCGACCAGTCCATCTTTGAGGACTTTCAAAGCGCGATCGCTACCCAGGGACGTCACTCGCAATTGTACTGCTGGGTAGTCTTGACAAAACTTTTGCAATACCGGCGGTAAATTATAAGCGCAGATAGAAGGAATAGCGGCTACACAGAGTTCCGGTTGTTTCCCTGCCAGCAACTCCGATAATTCCTGCGTCGCATTATCCCACTCCTGGCAGATTTTGCGAGCGCGGGGTAAAAAGCGTTCCCCTGCCAGGGTTAGTTTTGCCTGGGTACTCCGGTGAAACATCTGCAAACCCAGATCTGTTTCCAGGGACTGAATTTGCCGGCTGATCGTGGATTGGGTAACGCCACATTTTCGCGCTGCTTGCTGAAAGCTACCTGTTTCAGCGATCGCCAGAAATGCCTGTAACTGCTCGACGCGCATGATGATGTAGCCCGCTTGACAATTAGGTGTTGCTTTGACCTTAGCCGATCTGCGACTGTATTTTAGTAGATTTTGATACAGCCCAGGATTGGATCTTGGATATCAGATCGAATTTTCAATCTAAAATCTAAAATTCTTGAAGGGCGATCGCAATTCCTTGTTTCCATTCTTGTGTGAGATTTTCGTTGCCAGCCAGCTGCTGTAATTGTACAATTGCGGTGGGAAATTTTTTGAGCGCCGCCGTTGCGTGCAGCCTTACCCCCAAATCCGGATCTGCCAGCATCTGAATCAGAGGATGTATTGCTTGGGGATGTTTTAGGTGTCCCAAACTGATTGCCAAAGCTTGTTTGACACTGGAATCTTGAAGTGCTGGATGCTGGGATTTCAAAGCATCGATTAAAATGCGAGCGGCGTCGGGTGCTAAATGCGCCTGTTCCACTCGTCCCAGAAGCGTTACGATTTCTTGATATGTAGCGATCGGCGCAAAGGTAAGCGCTGCTTGTAAATGTGCCAGAGCCCTTGGTGTTTCGATCCAGCTTAAAGAACGAACGCATTGCAGCTGTAACGACATTGGTAGCGAAGGCGAACTCAGCACTTGAAATAAAGCATCAGCAGCGGCGTCAGTTCCCAGGCGTCCCAACGTACTGGCAGCAGCAGCGCAAACTTCTGGATTAAAGTCCCAAACCAGAGGTACGATTTGACTGACCAGATTTAATTCCTCCAGTAAGTCAGACCGCAGTCCCAAACCAATTATCGCTTCCCGTCTGACTGGCGCAGCTACGTCCTTGAGAGCATTTAGCAGTACTAGCGGGATGCGGGGGTCGTGAAAACTGCTGAGTGCTTCGATCGCAGCTGCACGCACCGACACTTGCTTATCTTTAACAACACCTAACAGAGGGGTAACGATCTCGGAACGGCGGATATGGGAAAGACTGCGTACCGCCAACAGGCGCGTTTCTTCTGCTGCTAATAACTCCGTCAAAGCTGCGATCGCAAAACGGAAAGCATGATGTTTCTGCGCCGATTGTCCCAAATTAGCCAGCGCTTCTGCTGCCATCGCACTTAGTTCTTCCGTTTGTGACGTTTTCAAAATCTCCACTAAAGCGGTTACCGCTTCTATGCTGTCAAATTCTGCTAATATGCGTGCCACAAACCAGCGTAATTCTTCTTCTGCCTCTTCGTCTTTCCAAATCTCAATCAAAGGCGCGATCGCTCTATTTCCCAAGCTGGGGAACACTTTCGCCACATCCCAGCGTTCTTGAAAATCTCCTTCTGTTAAAATCTCCAAAGCCCAATCCAGTATACGTGTAACATTGGTTGCCAGGAAATTTTTACGCTCTAGCATCTGGCTGATGTATTGATTTAGCAATGCCCAATTTTGTTGTTTGGCTGCAATAGTAGCTTGTTCTAAAACATCGCTCATCATCTGCTCAACTTTCCACTTGAATTTCGCTTAACTATTTGACCTGTTTTTCAGTAATTTTATCTTTAATGATTTTGTCTTTTCCGTTGGCAAGCTTATCCTTGAATTTATCTCTTTCATACCGAATGCCTGTTTTTATTAAATTTGACAAAATCAAAAGCAATATTTCCAACTTAACCTGCCTTATCGCAATTTTTACAAAAAATCGCCCCGTAATTTTTAGAGGCGATCGCTTTCTCACATTGGAGGTTTGGAATAGGTCTTATGAAGATTAAAGGTATTTTCGCTTAGCCAAAATTTTCGTATAAGGGTATACTAAACTTTAGTTTATATGCTGATAATCGATAATTTTAATGTTATTTTTGCATAATTTGCAAGTTTTGCCTTTCGTCATCACCCATCAGTCATAACTTTTTACGGCTAACACCAAGCTGCATTCACAAAGTTAACTATATTGCGCCTCTACTTGCCGGCGAGCCAACAATGCCATTTGTACGCACATCAGCTTTATCGGCGATGCGTCATGCAAAAGCAGCATTAGTTTTATGCAATTTCTTCATATATTGAAACATTTTGTAATCAAAGATACGAATTGAAACAAATAGTGCCGATAACTTAATACTAACAATCCAAAACACATAACTTAGGCTTATATATCGGGCGGCAAACCCAGCACGAAAAGCCAAATTCACGTTTTAGCTTTGCGTAAGCATTCAGGCGGTAATTCCAGAGGCAGGTTAGCACGAGGGATAATTCATGACAAACGCAGCCACAGCAACGGCAAGTCTGAACAAATTTGAAAAATTCAAAGCCGAAAAAGATGGCTTAGCAGTCAAAGCCGAGCTAGAAGACTTTGCCAGGATGGGCTGGGAAGCAATGGATGAAACCGATCGAGAACATCGGCTCAAATGGTTGGGTATATTCTTCCGTCCTGTCACCCCTGGCAAGTTCATGATGCGGATGCGGCTACCCAACGGCATCATCAGCTCAGATCAAATGCGAACCCTAGCCGAAATAGTACAGCGGTATGGTTCGGACGGCAATGCCGATATCACCACCAGACAAAACTTTCAGTTGCGCGGTATTCGTATAGAAGACTTAGCCGATATTTTCTGTAAGCTCAAAGCAGTCGGCTTGACGAGCATCCAGTCGGGTATGGATAATGTCCGCAACATCACCGGCTCACCAGTAGCAGGGATTGATGGGGACGAACTGATCGACACGCGGGGACTTTGCCGTCAAGTCCAAGACGCGATTACCAATAACGGCGAAGGTAACCCTGCGTTTACCAACCTACCTCGGAAATTTAATATTGCGATCGCCGGATGCCGCGACAACTCGGTTCACGCCGAAATCAATGATATTGCTTTCGTTCCCGCTTATAAAAAGGGAATTTTAGGATTTAACGTGCTAGTCGGCGGCTTTTTCTCCGCCAAACGCTGCGAAGCTGCTGTACCGCTAAACGCTTGGGTTTCACCCAGCGATGTGCTGCGCTTGTCTGTTGCCATTTTAATGGTTTATCGAGACAACGGCTTGCGATCGAATCGACAAAAAGCACGCTTGATGTGGCTGATAGATGAGTGGGGAATAAACAAATTCCGAGCCGAAGTAGAAAAACAGCTAGGACAATCCCTACAAACAGCAGCAGAAAAAGATGAGATAGTTTGGGAAAAACGCGACCACATCGGCGTTTTTCGTCAAAAGCAACTGGGTTTGAACTATGTTGGCTTGCACATCCCCGTCGGACGACTGTATGCCCAAGATATGTTTGACCTGGCAAGGATGGCAGACGTTTACGGCAGTGGAGAAATTCGCCTCACAGTCGAACAAAACGTCATTATTCCTAACATCCCCGATACGCGCTTACAAGCTTTCTTAGCCGAACCGATATTGGATAAATTTTCCATCAACCCAGCACCATTAAAACGGGCGTTAGTTTCTTGTACAGGGGCGCAATTTTGCAACTTTGCCCTCATCGAAACTAAAAACCGGGCGCTGGAAATTATTCAGGAATTGGAAGCCGAAATATCTGTAAGTAAAGCAGTACGAATTCACTGGACTGGTTGTCCAAACTCTTGCGGTCAACCCCAAGTAGCCGATATTGGTTTAATGGGAACCAAAGTCAGAAAAAATGGCAAAACCCTCGAAGGAGTTGATATCTATATGGGCGGAAAAGTAGGCAAGGACGCTCATCTAGGTAATTGTTTAATGAAGGGTATTCCTTGCGAAGATTTGAAGCCTGTTTTAGTTGATTTATTAATCGAGCATTTCGGCGCTCAATTAAAGGAACAGCAGCTTACCTGTGTTTAATTTAAACTGAGGCAAACAGCCAGCGATCGGGCAGATTTAAATCTAAAAATGTTTTACGCTCGATCTACCCGATCTCAAGTAGAGTAAGCAAGTTTTTTTGAGTTAGTTGCATTTTGCTACAAATGATACTTTTTGGGGAAATATTTTCGTGTAAAGTGTAGGTTAAGTGCTGGCTTTTTATTAAGCAGAAAAGTTTCTAGACTTATCCAAATTAAATCTGCCCTACCTACACTCTACCGATTTCTGCGGAGGCAATAATTAACGCCGTCCCAGAATTCCCTATAAGGGTTGTGCAAAAATATTTGTAGCGCAACAAAAAACCACAACCGCAGAATTAGTTACCGACAGGTGAATGAAAATGACCAGATTTACGAGAAGGCAATTTATTATTACAGCAGGAGCAACCGCAGCCGGTACTCTACTCGCTCACGGCTGTACTTCCAACTCCGCCAATACAACTTCGACAACGAATTCGACTTCATCTCCCTCCGCAGTTCCTGCTGTAAATGTCAGCAACGGCGACGCTCCAGAAGTGACTGCTGCCAAGCTGGGATTTATCGCTCTGACAGACTCCGCCCCTCTAATTATTGCTAAAGAAAAAGGCTTATTTGCCAAGTACGGTATGAAGGATGTGGAAGTACTCAAACAAGCTTCCTGGCCGGTAACTCGCGATAATTTAGAACTCGGTTCTCAAGGCGGTGGTATTGATGGAGCGCATATCCTCAGTCCCATGCCTTATTTGATGAGCTTGGGACAAACAAAGACCAAGCAACCGGTTCCCATGTACCTTTTGGCAAGGTTAAATACTAACGGGCAAGCTATTTCTGTTGCTAGTACTTATAAAGAATACAAGCTTGGTTTGGATAGCAAAGTACTCAAAGAAGCTTTTACAAAGCAGAAAGCTGCTGGCAAAAACGACCTCAAAGTTGCCATCACATATCCTGGCGGTACGCACGATTTGTGGATGCGTTATTGGTTAGCATCTGGTGGTATCGATGTCACGAAACAGGATATTGTTTCTGTGATTCCCGTTCCACCTCCGCAGATGGTAGCGAACATGAAAACGGGTAACATGGAAGCATTCTGTGTGGGAGAACCCTGGAACGCGCAGCTGGTAAACCAAGGCAAAGGTTACACAGCTTTAGTTACCGGAGAATTGTGGAAAGACCATCCAGAAAAAGCATTTGCGATGCGTGCGGATTGGGTAGATAAATATCCCAAAGCAGCGAAGGCAATTTTGATGGCAGTACAGGAAGCGCAGCAGTGGTGCGACAAGCTGGAAAACAAAGAGGAAATGTGCCAAATTGTCTCGCAACAGAAGTGGTTTGCCGTACCAGCAGCAGATATTATCGAACGTTCTAAAGGCAACATCGATTATGGCGACGGTCGCCCATTAGTTCAGAGCAGTCCTCTACTGATGAAGTTCTGGTCAGATTTTGCTTCTTATCCGTATAAGAGTCACGACACCTGGTTTTTAACTGAAGATATTCGCTGGGGCTATATCCCTGCTGATACCAACGTAAAAGAACTTGTTGATAAAGTAAACCGCGAAGATTTGTGGAAAGAAGCAGCGAAAGCTTTGAAAGTTGCGGATGCGGAAATACCGACCAGTACATCTCGCGGTGTGGAAACGTTTTTCGATGGTGTGAAGTTCGATCCCGAAAAACCGGAAGAGTATTTAAAGGGTCTGGCGATCAAGAAAGCCTAGTATTATTTAATTTCAGATTTTAGATTTTAGATTTCAAATCTAAAATCTGAAAATTGACAGTTGAAAATTCAAAATTGATTGGTAACTGGAGAAAAGAATGACGGCTCAACTGGAAAGAAGGTTGAATATACGCAGGGGACGGAATCCCATAAATGTATTTCTGCAAAAAAACTCAGCCAAAGTAATTCGCCCGTTAATTGCGCTCGCTATATTTATGGTGATATGGCAAGTGCTTTGTCCGCCGGGATCGCAAGGTTTGCCAGGGCCATTACAAGTTCTGCAAGACACTTGGAATCCCTTGATTATCAATCCTTTTTTTGATAACGGCGGTACGGATAAAGGCTTGGCATTGCAAATATTTGCCAGCTTGCAACGGGTGGCGATCGGCTTTTCGCTAGCCACCGTGGTAGGAATAAGTCTGGGTATCGCGATCGGCGCTAACAAATTCTTGTACGACGCTTTAGATCCGATATTTCAAGTAGTACGTACAATTCCACCCTTGGCTTGGCTGCCCATTTCTCTAGCCGCATTTCAACAAAGCAATCCATCCGCTATCTTCGTAATTTTTATCACAGCCATCTGGCCGATTATTATCAACACTACGGTGGGCGTACAGCAACTGCCTCAAGATTACAGAAACGTTGCTAGAGTCTTACAATTATCAGGGCCTGAGTATTTCTTTAATGTTTTGTTTCCTGCGACAGTTCCGTACATTTTTACAGGTTTGAGAATTGGCGTAGGTTTATCTTGGCTGGCAATTGTGGCAGCAGAAATGTTGGTAGGTGGTGTTGGCATCGGTTTCTTCATTTGGGATGCTTACAACAACTCTCAACTCAGCCGAATTATCATCGCCCTAATTTATGTCGGTGTAGTGGGATTATTACTCGATCGCCTCGTCGCCTACATCGCCTCGATCGTTGTCCCAGCAGAACACAAATAGGGAAGTCAAAAGTCAAAAGTCAAAAGTCAAAAGAAAGGGGTTAGGGGTTAGGGAAAGTCAATCATTCAAAAATTCCTCCTCTTCCCTCTTCCCCTAACCCCTAACCCCTAGCCCCTAACCCCTAACCCCTAAAGTATGTCTGTATTCGTAGAAGTCGATCACGTAGACCGCATATTCTCTTTACCGAATGGTGAGAGTTATGTCGCCCTCAAAAATATCGAATTGAAGATAAAACAGGGTGAATTTATCTCCTTAATCGGACACTCTGGCTGCGGTAAATCCACCTTGCTAAATACGATCGCAGGTTTGGATCGCCCGACAAAAGGCGGCGTTATCTTAGAAGGGCGACAAGTTACCCAGCCAGGGCCCGATCGCATGGTGGTGTTTCAAAATTATTCGCTGCTACCTTGGCTGACGGTACGCCAAAATATTGCTTTGGCTGTCAATCGAGTCATGCGACGTCAACCTAAAGGCGATCGTCGCAGCATTGTCGAACATCATATAGATTTGGTAGGCTTGCGACACGCAGCCGATAAGCGCCCCTGCGAATTGTCCGGCGGGATGAAACAGCGAGTGGCGATCGCCCGCGCTTTAGCCATTCGGCCCAAGTTGCTGTTGCTGGACGAACCCTTCGGTGCTTTGGATGCCTTAACGCGGGGTGGCTTGCAAGAACAATTGATGCAAATCTGCGAAGAAAGCCATGTCACCTGCGTGATGGTAACTCACGATGTTGATGAAGCGCTACTGCTGTCCGATCGCATTGTCATGCTTACCAATGGCCCAGAATCTCACATCGGTCAAATATTGGAAGTCCCCATTCCGCGACCTCGCCACCGCATGGAGGTAGTAAATCATCCCATTTACTACAACTTGCGTAACCAAATGATTTATTTCCTGAATCAGCAAAAGCGGGATAAGAAACGCAAGGCGAAGCAAACAGCAGCAGCAGGCAATACCAATACCAAAGGTGCGATCGTTTCTCAAACTAGAGAAAAACTCAACTTAAACATTGGTTTTCTTCCCCTCACAGACTGCGCCCCCTTGGTAGTTGCCCAAGAAAAAGGTTTATTCCAAAAATATGGGTTAGAAGAAGTTAACCTTTACCGCGAACAAAGCTGGGATGCGATCGCAGAAGGTATCGCCACCGGACGCCTAGACGCCGCCCCAATGGTGACGGGTATGCCTTTAGCCATGACTTTGGGTATGGGTGGCAACACTCCCATCCCCGTAATTACTGGCGCAGTCCTCAGTCGCAACGGTAACGCCATTACCTTAAGTAATAGATTATTCGAGCAAGGGGTACGCACGCTCAAAGATTTTAAAGCAGCGATCGCCAAAAATAAAGATCGAGTTTACACTCTCGGCATCGTCCACGAGTCCTCGATGCACAATCTCATGCTGCGTTACTGGCTGGCTTCCGGAGGTATCGATCCAGACCGAGATGTCAATCTGGTAGTTGTTCCACCAGAACAAATGGTGAAGCACCTGAAAGCTGGCAACATTGACGGTTACTGTGTGGGTGAACCTTGGAATTGCCGCGCCATTTACGAAGGTTTGGGTTTTGCGATCGCTACCGACCTGGATATTTGGCCGGGAAATCCTGAAAAAGTGCTGGGAGTGCGAGAAGATTGGGCAGATCGGTTTCCTGAAACTCATATCGCTCTGCTCAAAGCTATCTTAGAAGCTTGCGCCTATTGTGACGATCGGCGCAACCGCGAAGAAATTTTGCAATGGTTGTGTCAGCCAAACTATGTTGGTGTGGCGGCTGAATATATCCGTCCCGGTTTCTTGGGTCACTATAACTCTGGTACGGGCGCACCAACTCAACTGCTGCCCAGATTTAATTTGTTTCACTACGACAATGCTAACTGTCCGGGTAGAGCTGAGGGGTTATGGATCTTGACTCAGCTGGCGCGTTGGAATATTACTCCTTTCCCCAAGAACTGGATCGAAGTTTTAGAAAGAGTGCGTCGGGTAGACTTGTTCGGTGAAGCGGCGCGTCAGTTGGGATGGCCCGATATCGAACCCGATCGCAAACCTTTCCAACTGTTTGACGGTGTAGTGTTTGACCCGGACGATCCTCTCGGCTATCTCAAACGCCTGACTATTTGCCGCGAGTTTAACATCCAAGAAGTTGTTATCGATCGAACAGCAACTGAGGCGGCTTAACTTTTTCCCTCGGATGTTAACCCGAAAAATGGAACCAATTGGTTCCATTTTTCCGAGAACTGAATTTTATCGCCCAAGGGCGACATTTTTCCAAAAAAGAAAATTATTATGTCCCACCCTACCCTCATTCCCCATACTATGCAAACTGCAACCACCCTTCAAAAACAGCCAACTCCACCAAAAGCGCCGATCCTGGAAATCGAGAACGTTTCCAAGCTTTATGCCACACCCAAAGGCCCCTATACAGTTCTGGAAGATGTTAACCTCACGGTTTACGAAGGCGAATTTGTCTGCGTCATCGGTCACTCCGGGTGCGGGAAGTCTACGCTGTTGAATATGGTGGCCGGTTTCAACAAGCCGACTGATGGAGAAGTGCGGTTGCGCGGTTCCCGCATTACCAAACCTGGCCCAGACAGAATGATGGTGTTCCAAAATTACGCGCTTTTGCCTTGGAAGACTGCTTTTGATAACGTTTACCTGGCAGTGAAAGCGGCGCATCGAAACAAATCCAAGCTTGAGAAAATGACTATTACCAGGCAACATCTGGAGTTGGTGGGACTGACAGAAGCTGCCCACAAGCGCCCCAGCCAGCTGTCGGGTGGGATGAAACAGCGAGTTGCGATCGCACGCGCTTTGGCTATGCGTCCGGAAATTTTGATTTTAGATGAGCCGTTTGGTGCTTTGGACGCCATCACCAAGGAGGAACTGCAAGAAGAGCTGCTGCAAATTTGGCGGCAAAACCGCGTTACTGTGTTGATGATTACCCACGATATAGATGAAGCGCTGTTTCTTGCCGATCGGGTAGTGATGATGACTAATGGCCCGCACGCCAAGATTGGCGAGATCGTGGAAGTTCCTTTTTCCCGTCCGCGCGATCGAGCCGCCATCATGGAAGATTCACAATACTACGAACTGCGTAATTACGCCTTGGACTTCCTCTTCCGGCGCTTTGCTCATGCGGAATAAGGGAATAGGGGCTAGGGGCTAGGGGCTAGGGGAAGAGAGAGTGGGGGAGCGGGGGAGTGGGAGAGTGGGGGAGTGGGGGAATACATCTTTTTCCTCTCCCCTCTTCCCTCTTCCCTCTTCCCTCTTCCCTAGCCCCTAGCCCCTATTCCCTATCCCCTATTCCCTATTCCCAGACGTGCAATCGATGTAGAAACAGCATTATTCATATGCACTGAACTCATATTTACCCTATTTTTGTAACTATGTATACGAATTTACCCTTGTATTTCCCATAGCGTAACTAATAGACAAATCAAGAAAGCAGCACAGCTGGCTCAATATAGATGCAAATGCCTGCACCCAATCAAGTCAAACTTGTTCGCTGGAAACAACTTTTTAATCCTGCGTTTATTTGCTATTCCCCCCAAGGCAGAGACAATACCTCTGAAGATAGATATGTAAGATTAAACTTATGTTTTGTAGCAAATTCTACGAAATTAATAGATCGGAATGTTTAACCTGACATAAAAGGAATTTAAACCAAACATTCAGAAGTTAAGCAATTAAGCTAGGAGCAGATAAAGTTCACACTTTTATTAACATCCAAAACTCATCTATTGACGAAAACAGGATTTCTGCTTGGCAATTGCTAAACTTATGAAACTATTTTTAATGGTGTCAATCGGTAAATGTAAACATTGGAGCTAATAGCAAGTTTGGGTAGGCATTTAAGGATTGAGGAGAATTAATCGATGACAAGCACCGCTACAGTAACCGCAACGCAGAACAAATTTGAAAAATTCAAAGCGGAAAAAGATGGACTCGCCATCAAAGCAGAATTAGAGCATTTTGCCCAAATCGGTTGGGAGGCGATGGATGAAATCGATCGCGATTATCGCCTCAAATGGGTAGGCTTCTTCTATCGCGCTGTGACTCCTGGCAAGTTTATGCTGCGGTTGCGGATACCCAATGGCATTTTAACCGCCAGTCAAATGCGAGTACTTGCAGAAATCGTGCAGCGTTACACAAAAGCTTCGGGATTTCAAAAAGAAGGCAATGCCGATATTACTACTAGGCAAAACATCCAAATTCGAGGAATTCAAATTGAGGACGTACCGCATATTTTCAATCGGTTGCTGTCAGCCGGTTTAACTAGCGTGCAGTCCGGTATGGACAATGTTCGCAACATTACAGGTTCGCCTGTTGCAGGTATCGATGCCGATGAATTGATCGATACAGTCGGCATCACGCGCAACCTACAAGATACGATTACCAAAAACGGTGAAGGTAACCCGGAATTTAGCAATTTGCCCCGGAAATTCAACATTGCAGTGGCAGGTTGCCGCGATAATTCAGTTCACGCTGAAATTAACGATATTGCCTTCATTCCCGCGTATAAAGATGGCGTTATCGGATTTAACGTTTTGGTTGGTGGATTCTTTTCTGCCAAACGCTGCGATGCCGCAATTCCTCTGCACGCTTGGGTGCCACCGGAAGATGTTGTACCTGTCAGTCGGGCTATTTTAGAAGTTTATCGCGATAGCGGATTGCGGGCAAACCGACAAAAGTCGCGCCTGATGTGGTTGATTGATGAATTGGGTTTGGAGGGTTTTCGATCGCAAGTCGAAAAATATCTGGGTCGTCCCCTGCAACCGGAAGCAGAAAAAGATGAAATCGAATGGGAAAAGCGCGACCATATCGGCGTTTATCGTCAGAAACAACACGGTTTGAACTATGTCGGTTTACACGTTCCCATCGGACGGATGTATGCCAGCGATATGTTTGAACTGGCGAGACTGGCGGAAGTTTACGGTAGTGGCGAAATTCGTCTTACTGTCGAGCAAAATCTGATTATTCCCAATATTCCAGATACTCGTCTGCAAGCTTTCTTAGCAGAACCTTTACTGCAAAAGTTTCCGATCGATCCCAAACCTTTGCAACGGGCCTTAGTTTCTTGCACAGGTGGAGAATTCTGCGGTTTCGCCTTAATTGAAACCAAAAATCGAGCGTTAGGGATAATTAAGGAATTGGATGCAGAATTATTTCTACCCAAACCAGTTAGAATTCACTGGACTGGTTGCCCAAATTCCTGCGGTCAACCCCAAGTCGCCGATATCGGTTTAATGGGTACAAAAACGCGCAAAGATGGCAAAGCTGTGGAAGGCGTTGACCTCTTTATGGGTGGCAAGGTAGGTAAGGATGCCCAACTCGGTAGCTGTGTAAAAAAGGGTATTCCTTGTGAAGATTTGAAGCCGATATTGCAGGATTTGCTCATCGAAAAATTTGGGGCAAGATTAAAGACAGAAGAGGAAAAACAAACAGATAGTTCGGCAAAAATTCAGATAGATGAATTGGATTTTGCGCCATTGCCAAGCTTAGATACAGCTTCTCTCAATGGCAAATCGCAACCATCTTCTGCTGAAGCGCAAACAGGTCAACTAGCAGAACCGGTTATTTCAGCGCCTGCCAAACAGTCAGAAATTTCTCAAGCTGCGGTAATTTCTTTTGTTAAATCCGGTAAGGAAATTAACTGCGATCGCAACCAATTTGTTTTAGATATTGCCGAACAAGAAGGAGTTGATATTCCCAGCAGTTGCCGATCGGGAACCTGTGGAACTTGCAAGCAGAAACTGCTAGAAGGTGAAGTGAAATATGAAGGAGAACCCGAAGCTCTCGATGATAGCGATCGCGAACAAGGGTACATTTTGACCTGCATATCCCACCCAGTCGGACGAGTTGCGATCGATGCTTAATAGATTTGGGATTTTGGATGAGAGCATTTTGGATTTAATTAGCACTTTAATCTGAAATCGCTAGTTTAAAAAGTTGAATCCGTGTAATCCAGGCGATATCAAACTTCGTCAGTAGGAATTATTGTCTTAATTTCGCTATTTTGCAGTTAAAGGAAGGTTTTCATGCTCCTAGAAATGTGGTCTTTAAAAGGGCGATACAAAATATTGCACTTTACTTGGTTCGCCTTTTTTCTGACCTTTGTATGTTGGTTTAACTTTGCTCCATTCGCTACAACAATAGGCAAGGATTTACATCTAGAAGAAGCTCAAATCAAGACCCTGTTAATCTGCAATCTCGCTTTGACAATTCCGGCGCGAATTATCATCGGGATGCTGCTAGATAAATTCGGCCCGCGCATCACCTATTCCTTTTTGTTGATGTTTGCGGTTGTGCCTTGTTTAGCTACAGCAATGTCCCAAAATTTTACGGAATTAGTCATCAGCCGTTTGCTGATGGGTATTGTCGGTGCGGGATTTGTAGTTGGCATTCGTATGGTGTCCGAATGGTTCCCGCCTAAAGAAATTGGTCTTGCAGAAGGTATTTACGGAGGTTGGGGTAATTTCGGAGCATTTGGTGCTGAATTTGCCCTACCTACCATCGCAATTTCTACCGCTTTTCTGGGAGGAGGAGCAACTAACTGGCGTTTGGCGATCGCACTTACAGGCATTATTGCCGCGCTTTACGGCTGGGTTTATTACAATAACGTACAAGATACTCCCCCAGGCGCTACCTATAAAAAACCCAAAAAAGCTGGCGCGTTGGAAGTTACGAGCGCTCGCAGCTACTACGCAATGCTGGTATCGAATTTTGGGTTAATTTTTGCTCTCGGTTTATTGGCTTGGCGGTTAGCTCAACCTAAAATTCACTTTCTCAATAGCGATGGGTTGTTAATTGTTTGGTTCCTCTTGGGATGGCTATTTGTTTACCAAACTATTAAAGCTTGGCACGTAAATAAAGATGTAGTTGAAGGCAAGAAAATTTATGCGCCTTCAGAACGTTATCAGTTTCGTCAAGTCGCTATTCTAGAACTGTGCTACATAGTCACCTTCGGCTCCGAATTAGCAGCTGTTTCTATGTTGCCAGCTTTCTTTGAAAAAACCTTTGCGCTCGAACACGTAACCGCAGCAATGATTGCCGCCACCTATCCATTTTTGAACTTAGTTTCTCGTCCCAGCGGCGGTTTGATTTCCGATAAATTGGGAAGTCGCAAATGGACGATGACAATTCTGGCAGGTGGGGTAGGAGTTAGCTATCTGATGGCTCACTTTATCAACTCTAGCTGGTCGATACCGATGGCGATCGGGATAACAATGTTGTCTGCTTACTTTGCTCAAGCAGGTTGCGGTTCTACCTACGCGATCGTACCCCTAATTAAAAAAGAAGTTACCGGACAAATCTCTGGAAATGTGGGAGCTTATGGCAACTTTGGCGGTGTAGTTTTTCTGACAGTTTTTAGCTTGACAGACGCTCCGACTCTGTTTACAACAATGGGTGTAGCGGCTTTAGTCTGCGCTTTCCTGTGCGCCTTCTTCTTGAAAGAACCTAAAGGTTCCTTTGCCGCACACTATGAAGGTGAAGCAGAAGAAGCAAAAGTGGAAAAAGTAACGCCAACAATTCCCAAGACTTGGCTGGCTTACGAACAAGAACAAGAATAGTCGTTTGAGATTTCAAATTTTAGATTTTAGATTGGAAATCTGAAATCTGAAATTTGAAATCTGAAATTTGAAATCTGAAATCTGAAATTTTATGACTGACTCAACAAAAACACTTTGTCCTTATTGTGGTGTTGGCTGTGGTTTGGAAGTATCGCCGCCAGCGCAACCGGGTAAGCCGGTAAATCGAGACAGTCAAGGGTATCCCACCTGGAAAGTACAGGGCGATCGCGCACATCCTTCCAGTCAAGGTATGGTTTGCGTTAAAGGTGCCACAATTGCGGAATCTTTAAACAAAGACCGACTTCTATATCCCATGATGCGCGAATCGCTCGATCGACCATTTCAACGAGTCACCTGGGAAGAAGCCCTCAACGCCATCGTTAATCGCATCCAAACCGTTCGCTTCACTCAAGGGCCAGAAGCCATTTGTATGTATGGCTCCGGTCAATTTCAAACGGAAGATTATTACATCGCTCAAAAACTATTAAAAGGCTGCCTCGGCACGAATAACTTTGATGCCAATTCGCGTTTGTGTATGTCTAGTGCGGTGGCAGGTTACATTCAAAGTTTTGGTGCTGATGGTCCGCCCTGTTGCTATGATGATTTGGATTTAACAGATTGTGCTTTTTTAATCGGCACCAACACCGCCGAATGCCACCCAATTATTTTCAATCGACTGCGGAAACACCACAAAAAAAACAACGGCAAAGTCAAAATGATTGTTGTCGATCCGCGTCGCACTACTACTGCCGAAGCAGCAGACTTACATCTAGCGATCCAACCCGGAACTGACATTGATTTGTTAAATGGCATTGCCCATCTGTTGCTGCGTTGGGGTTACATTAACAGCGAATTTATTGACGAATGCACTAGCGGTTTTCCCGCCTATGCTGATGTGATTCGCCAATATCCACCAGAGTTGGTCGCCAGAAAGTGCGGCATCAAAGTCGATGAATTGGAAATGGCGGCGCGATACTGGGGCGAATCGAAACGAGTTCTCTCCATGTGGTCGATGGGAGTAAATCAATCCTCTGAAGGTACAGCCAAAGTCCGCACCATCATTAACTTGCACTTGATGACAGGTCAGATTGGCAACCCTGGCGCGGGGCCATTTTCTCTCACAGGTCAGCCAAATGCGATGGGAGGACGGGAAGCGGGCGGTCTAGCCCACCTCCTGCCAGGGTACCGAGTTGTGAAAAATGCCGTACATCGCGCCGAAATAGAGCAGTTTTGGGGTTTACCGGCAGGACGGATCTCTGCTGCACCCGGTCTTTCCGTGTGGGAGATGATTACTGGGTTAGAAGCCGGTCAAGTGGGATTTTTGTGGGTGGCGGCGACCAATCCAGCTGTGAGTATGCCAGATTTGGAACGCACGAAAAAAGCTTTGTGGCGATCGCCCTTCACTGTCTACCAAGACGCCTATTATCCCACAGAAACAGCTAACTACGCTCACGTTCTCCTCCCAGCTGCCCAGTGGAGTGAAAAAACTGGCGTGATGACCAATTCGGAACGGCGCATCACTCTTTGTTCGGCATTTCGCGAAGCCCCAGGCGAAGCAAGGGCAGATTGGGAAATTTTTGCGGAGGTGGGACGCCGTTTGGGTTTTACAGAACAGTTCAAGTTTGCCAATTCTGCCGAAGTTTATGCGGAATTTGTGCAGCTGACGAGAAAACGTCCCTGCGATATGACTGGTGTCAGTCACGAAAGGTTGGCCACCGAAGGCCCGCAACAGTGGCCCTGTCCCGATCGCTCATCGTCTGCTGAATCTCAATCTCAAAGGCTTTACACGGATTTTCGCTTCCATACTCCCGACGGACGCGCCCGTTTTGGGGCGTATCACTCGCGGGGATTGGCAGAACCTCCCGATCCTGACTATCCTTTTGTCCTTACCATTGGTCGTCTGTACGGTCATTGGCACACTCAAACCCGCACGGGTAGGATTGAAAAAATTCGCCAAATGCACCCAAATCCTTTTATCGAAATACATCCCCGCGATGCTGGGAAGTTGGGTATTCAGGAGGATACTTGGGTTGAAGTCCGCAGCCGTCGCGGTATGGCGCGATTTCCTGCGAAAGTGACAGAGGCGATCGCTCCCGGAACAGTGTTTGTACCTATGCACTGGGGCGCACTCTGGGCAGAAAATGCAGAAGCCAACGCCCTCACCCATCCAGAAGCTTGCCCTGACTCCCTAGAACCAGAACTAAAAGCCTGCGCTGTAAAATTAGTGCCGATTACAGCCGATATCAAAACAGCCGACACTTTCCTGCAATACCCAAAATCTAGTATGCTTTCAGCATCGCCTTCTGTATGAAGTAAACATAAAAATGGGGTTTTTGAGGAACGTATCTAAAAGAATCAGCGGTCACGGCAAGGACGAGGAGTTTCTTGGCTTTATCGAACACATAGAAACCCTTGTCTCCAAAATCCTATCTTTGGCAATGGTCGTTGTCATCCTGATCGCAGTTTTTGACTTGATGGTCATTCTCGGTAAAGAATTATTCTTTGACCATTCAGTTGGTAGGTTTAACGAATTTTTAGTTAATATATTTGGTGTATTTTTAAGCATATTAATAGCTCTGGAAATATTAGAGAATATCACTGCATACCTCCGAAAACACGTTGTTCAAGCCGAATTAGTTGTAGTCACTTCTCTGATAGCGGTGGCTCGGAAGATCATTATTCTCGACTTTAAAAAAACTGACGGAGTAGAGCTGATCGGTTTGGGAATTTCTATCCTTGCCTTATCCATGAGTTACTGGATTATTCGCACTGTTAATAATAGAGTGCCTAATGATAGAAAGGCTAAACACAGCGACAAAAAAATAGGCCATGACGAATGACTGTTGACACTTCTGCCCATAGGGGGAAAGTCAAAAGTCAAAAATTAAGAGGGAGAGGGGTTAGGGGTTAGGGCGTCGGGGTTAGGGAAGAGCGAAGAGGGAGAAATTTTGACTTTTGACTTTTGACTCCATCAGCTCTCCCAGCGACGATCGCCCAGATAGTACACTAAGCATAGGTGGCAAAAAAGTTTTGTAGCCTATGTAACAAACTGATAGATCTGCAATCACCCATTACTACCCTGCATTCAATGGCTGGGGATTCTAACGGCTATGAGTTCCAAAACTAGCAAGAATAGTCGCCGTACCGATTTGGGAAAGGCGCGATCGCTTGCCGATTCCCTACAAGAATACTTCCGAGGTGTTGTTGGCGGTATCATGTTCAGCTTGCCGCTAATTTATACGATGGAAGTATGGTGGGCTGGTTTTACCGAACATCCCTTGCGGATTTTCCTTTACTTCCTCGCCACTTTCACCTTGTTACTGGGTTACAACCGCTACGCTGGATTGCGGCGTTCTGCCAGCCGTTTGGAAGTGGTAATCGATTCTGTAGAAGAATTAGGACTGGGAATATTGGTTGCAGCTGCCTTCCTCTGGTTGTTGGGGCGCATCACATTGGATATGACTGCCGATGAAATTATCGGTAAAATCGTCGTGGAAGCGATGACGGTTGCGATCGGCGTTTCTGTGGGTACAGCCCAGCTTGGTGGCGCAGATCCAGAAAACATGGATACGGGGATGAAAGGTGAAGAACAGCAATCTGGCTTGCCCAGTCCCGGTCGAGACGAAGTTGATTTTTGGGGCCAAGTTATCATTTCTTTATGCGGGGCGGTTTTATTCGCTGCCAACGTAGCGCCGACAGAAGAAATTATCACGATCGCCACGCAAATCTCATCAGAAAGATTGATAGGATTAGCGTTAGTTTCTATGCTTCTCGGCACACTTATCCTTTTTTATAGCAACTTCACCGGCGCGAAACAGTTCACTCGCAGCGAGAGTCTATTTACTACCGTTTCCGGCACCGTTATCACCTATGCTGTCGCACTAATTGCTTCGGCGTCGCTGCTTTGGTTTTTCGGGCGTTTTGATGGAGTTGCACCGATTACTTGGGTGGCGCAAACAGTTGTGCTAGCACTGCCTGCAACCTTGGGAGCTTCTGCGGGAAGGCTTTTACTGCAATGAAAATAAGAGAAAAAAATTGGCTGGAATGGGTTGTTTTTGGGATGGCTTTGCTCCTTGTTGTCAGTACGCTGGGCTACCTAATTTACGATGCGGCAACTCTGAGTAAAATGCCGCCCGCGATTCAAGTTCAGCTTGGAGAACCGCAGCCAATTATGCAACACTTCATAGTTCCGGTTTCCGTTACAAATCAGGGCGATCGCACAGCCGAAGGCGTTCAAATTGAAGTTACCCTAGAAAGCACTAGCAAAGAAAAAGAAACTGCCCAATTTGAAATTGCATTTTTGCCCCGTCGAGCGAAGAGGGAAGGTTGGGTAACTTTTGAAACTGACCCCCGCAGCGCCAAACTAAAAGCACGCGCATTGGGCTATGAAAAACCGTAATATTTATGAGATTGAATCAACAAGCATATTACGAAACTAAACTTGGTGCTGCGTATCTGGGAGACAGCTTAGATTTGCTCCAACAAGTTCCCGATGAAAGTATCGACTTAATTTGCACATCGCCACCTTTTGCTTTAGTCCGAAAGAAAGAATATGGCAATGTGGATGCAGAAGAATACATTGAATGGTTTGAGCCATTTGCCAAACAATTTTACCGGGTGCTTCAGCCCAAAGGTTCCCTGGCGATCGACATTGGCGGTACTTGGGTGAAAGGTTATCCAGTGCGATCGCTCTATCATTTCGAGTTAGTTATTAAACTTTGCAAACCTCCCGAAAAAGGCGGTCTTGGCTTTTATTTAGCACAGGAACTTTACTGGTATAATCCAGCCAAACTTCCATCACCTGCCGAATGGGTGACAATCAGAAGAGAAAGGGTTAAAGATGCCGTCAATACAATCTGGTGGCTAGCTAAAGACCCCCATCCAAAAGCGAATAACAGAAGAGTTTTAAAGCCTTACAGCCAATCGATGCAGAACCTTCTCAAAAATGGTTACACTGCTAAGCTAAGACCTTCCGGACATCACATTTCTAACAAGTTTAGTAACGATCGAGGTGGTGCAATTCCACCTAATATTATAGATGCCAGAGAAGCAGAAGAAACCACAGAAATAGGAGAGCCTATAGTACAACCTGTCAACGTTATTTCAGCCTCAAACACATCATCAAACGATTACTATCAAAAAAGATGTAAAGAACAAGGATTGAAACCACATCCGGCCAGATTTCCGCAAGCATTACCGGAATTTATCATCAATTTGTGTACGGAACCGGGTGATTTAGTGTTAGATCCTTTTGCCGGTTCAAATATGACGGGTCGGGTGGCAGAAACCATGCAGAGACGATGGTTATCTTTTGAAATCGATCGCAGCTATATTGACGCTTCGCAAATCAGATTTGAGCCAAACGCTCCGCTTATTGTCGCACCACCTACCGAGAATTTTAATCAAGCGCACTTTTTGGAATAACTCTAACGATCGCATCGCTGTAAATAAATTTCAGCTACCCTATCTAAAGGATTAATTCGCAAACACTCAGAAAACCCTTTCGCCGCTTTACTCAAAGCATTATCATTGTATAATGATAATGCCTCTTTAAATATTGGTAGCGTTTGTAACTTGCCAGCTAATATTTCAGGGCGATCGGTATCAAATACTTCATAAACAGTAACCAATTCTGACTTGCCTTTCACCTTAACTTTGTCAATTAAACGTATGGCATACTCAGGCGAATTTTTCAATTGCGAAAAAGTATGGTGCGTGATTAATAATGACACGCCATAATTTTTCGTCAAACTTTCTACACGAGAAGCTAAATTAACTGCGTCGCTAATTACAGTACCATTCATACGGTTCGCTCCACCGACTGTTCCTAACATCAAATTACCAGTATTGATACCGATACCTATATCGATCGGAACGTAGCCAGAGTTACCGCGATGTTGGTTGTATATTTCCAAGCGCTTTAGCATAGCAATAGCAGCTTTTACTGCATCATCAGCGCTACCTCCAAATAAAGCCATAATTGCATCGCCAATGTATTTATCAATAAAGCCATGATTTTCACGGATGGCCGGTTCCATACGACTTAAATAAGAATTGATAAACCTAAAATTTTCCTCCGGTGTCATAGTTTCGCTAATAGTAGTGAAATCGCGAATATCCGAAAACAAAATTGACATCTCTTTTTCGACATTATCGCCCAATTCCACATCCACAATACTTTGCTTGTTCAAAAACTGGAGAAATTGCTGAGGTACAAAGCGTTCCAAAGCTTTATTTAGCTTAAACAATTCTGCTTCCGCTTTTTTGCGATCGCTAATATCCTGAAATGCGGCGATCGCATATACCAAATTGCCCTGTTCGTCATAGATGGGCGTTCCCGAACTTTCCAGAGAAACAATTTTGTCGGGGAAGCGAAGTTCGATATCATCGATTTTCACACTTTTTCCTTGCAAAGCATTGGCGATCGGATCGCGTTCCAAAGGATAAAGTCGATCGCTTCCCGCTTCATAAGCTTGATAAGCCGCGTGCAATCGATCGAGTTGAGTTGAAGAAACCAAACCTTGACGCAGAATTTGCCGTGCGGTTTCATTGACGTAGTAAGGACGCCCCTGCGGATCGGCGATAAACACCCCTACTGGAACTGCATTCAGAAATTGAGCTAATCGGCTTTCATTTTCCCGCAATTGCTTTTCACTGGCTTTTACTTCCGCGTAAAGTTTGGCATTGGTAATAGAGATGGCAGCTTGTCCCGATAACAATCGTAACAATTCACTTCTATCTGAAGTAAAAGCACCCATTATGAGGTTATTTTCCAGATAGATAATGCCTGTCAACTGTCCTCGATTCAAAACCGGGGCACACAAAATTGATTTAGGTTGATGTTGTTTTATATAGGGTTCGTTGATAAAATTACCCTCGCGGGTAGCATCATTTAATACTACACTCTCGTGTAGGCGAGCCACATAATTGATTAGTCCTACGGGTAAGCGATTTTCAATAGGAAGCGAATGCAAGACGCTGATGTTATCGGAATCTACTGTCCCAGATGCTTCGATCAGTAATTTTCCCTTATTTTCTAAAATTAAGTAGCCTTTTTCCGCGCCAGCATTTTCGATTAAAATTTTCATTAGTTTCACCAGCAACTTATCTAACTCTATTTCCTGAGAAAGCGCTTGCGATGCTTTCATTACAGTCTCTAAATCCAAATTTGAGCTAGAATTAGTGCTGGTTGAGATTCTGCTGTCTGCTAAGTAAGTGGAATTAAGAGGACTTAGCCCGGATGCGTTTAGTAACTGCGGGTATTTTTCTTCTAAATCTTTTACTTTGGCAATAGCTCCCCATTGCGTGTAAGCATAGTGTGCATCCTGCATATAAGTTTGGCCAATTTTTTCTCTACCCAGCGCCAAATAAAATTGGGCAGCTAACTCTAGGGCAAGTGCTTCTTCATTGATATATTCATTTTCTTTGGCTCCGGCGATCGCGCGATCGTACATCTTCATTGCTGTTAAAGTATTACCCAAAACTCTCGCTTTTTCTGCCTCTACAAGTTCGTACTTATGCTGATAATTAGTAGGAGCATTATCCGCCCAATGTCTCATTTTTTCCTGATTTGATTCTACTTGGCATAAGAAAATTTGTTGCTCGGCAGGTTCTTTATTGGTATACTCAGCTAACAGAGCTAGAGAATAGTAAAAGTTATGCGCCGAAAAGAACATTAATCCCTGCGAAGCACCTGCGTATTCTAGGGCTAAGTCGGCGTTTTTAATTGCTTGAGAATAATCCTTAAATAGGTAACATAGTATAGCTTTGGTAACATAAGTAAAAAAAACGGCAGTTCCATCCTTAACTTTTAGCAAATAAGGTAGCATTTCTACTTCATTAAAGCTACTACCAACTAGCTGAAATTTATTGTTATTTATACTTCTCAATTTTAAAGTTAATTCATGAAAAATTTTAATATGATTTACTGTAAGATTTTGTTTTAATTTTTGGAATAAGGCCAGGTAGTTCGCTTGCTTATTATCTACTATTTCTAGATTTTCTCCTATCCAAAATATATGCGAGCAATAATGGTTCGCAGAGTAGCTAGCATATTCTATATCTCCTGTATCTAAACCGCTTTCTACTCCCTCTAGTAAAGATTTTACTGTTGCTCTTGCTGGCTCTTTCCAATGTCGAATAAAACCGTTAAATGGTGCGTATACTTTACTCTCTATCTCTCTGCAATCAAATTGCTCTAACAGCTTTAAAGCTAGCAAACCGGAATAATATCCAGCCTCTAGATTGCCCATTGGGCCAGCAAGAATCATGCCGTAATCAACGTAGGCAAAAGGAGCTAGCGCTGAATGACCGTGTTCGATACAGAGATTGACAGCAGTCAAAATCACCTGCACAAAAACGGTAGGATTGGCGATAAAACTTGCAGCAGCGATGTTCATAAAAATTCGCATGGCTGCCAGTTTATTGGCATCTGTTAGAACAGGAATAGATTCTAAATCTTCCAGCCGAGGTAACTGAGCTACCTCACTTCCATCTTTTGGTAGTGGAGATAGCTTTACTCCCAACATTTCCACTACAAAGAGTCCTATTTCAATAGCTTTAACCAGCTCGTTTTGAGAAATAGCAACCTGAATTTTTAGTTCGTAAACTTTCACTTTGTCGAGCAGAGCGCTAGCTTGTTGCAGAACAGTTTCACCCAATTTTTCCATCTGCTCAAAGTCACGGTATAAGTATGCCGCTTCAGCTGCTCGATCGTACAAAGCTAAAGTAAGTTCGTAACAGCTACGCCAACTATCCACACTCAAAAATTTAATGCCAGCATAGCAATATTTGAGAGCCGCTTCATAAGCTGTCGCTGCTAGAGCTTTTTGACCCGCCATCAAATTTAGTTTCGCAATTTCGTTCCTTTCTTGTCGATCGAGTACGAGTTCTGCACCAATATTGAGATGATCGACAATCTCAAATATCTTTTCCGATAACGCTTCCGGAACGGTATTCTGTAACAGCAGACGACCTATTTGTAAGTGAACTGCGGTTTTTTGTGCTTCACCAATCAAAGCATAAGCAGCTTGCTGTACTCGATCGTGTAAAAATTGATAATTTGGAATCAACAATTGCTCATTTAGTTCGGACTTAGGTAAAATTAATCCGGACTGCATTGCCACTACAAGGCTAAAGAAAATTTCCCGCATAGCTTTGCCACAAATAATCGCCAAAGTGTTTAACTCAAATTGTGTGCCAATGCAAGCAGCCAAACGTAACACATCCTGTGTATAATTTGGTAATTTCTTCAACTTGTCTACCATCAAATCCACCACATTATCAGTGATACCAAGTCGCTCAATTTCCGTAATATCCCAGCGCCAATATCCTCTTTGATTGCCAGCATGAGGAAGGTTAAACGCAATTAAGTTTTCCGAGTACAGAGTTTTCAAGAATTCATTAACAAAAAAAGGATTGCCTCTCGTTTTCCGGATTACCAGTTCTGCTAGCGGTAAACTCGTTACGGTGTCGCTATGCAATGTATCGGCTAGCAGCTGATTAATATCTTGTAATCCCAAAGGTTCTAAAGTAATTTGATTAATCGTTGCCCCTTGTTTTCGTAAATCTTCAAGCGTCATCATCAAAGGATGCGTCGTGCTGACTTCGTTATCTCGATAAGCACCAATTAAATACAGATATTGCATATCAATATCCGTCGTCATCAGTTCTACGATCTTCAACGTTCCGGAATCTGCCCACTGCAAATCATCCAGAAAAATGACTAAAGGATGCTCCTTTGAACAACAAACACGTATGAAGTTTTGAAATACGAGATTAAAGCGATTTTGTGCCTCATTTAAACCTAGTTCTGGTACGCTTGGCTGCTTGCCAATAATTAATTCTACTTCCGGAATTACATCAATTACCACTTGTCCGTTAGTCCCGACAGCAACTTCTAATTTTTCTCGCCATTGCTGCAATTGAGTTTCTGTGTCGGTTAAAATTTGCTGTATCAATCCCTTAAATGCACTAACTATTGCCGAGTAGGGAATGTTACGCTGAAATTGATCGAATTTTCCAGAAATGAAATAGCCGTGATGGGCGGTAATCGGTTTATATAGTTCCTGTACTAATGCTGATTTCCCAATACCGGAATACCCTGCGACCAATAAAATTTCGGCTTGTCCGGAATTGCTTATTCTCTCAAATGTTGATAGTAAAGTTTTTAGTTCTGCCTCGCGACCGTAAAGTTTTTGGGGAATTTGAAATTTGTCTGAAATATCTTGATATCCTAAAACAAAATCCGATATTTTTTGAGACGATCGCCACTGATTTAAACAATTTTCCAAATCTACTTTTAATCCCCAGGCGCTCCGATACCTATCCTCGGCAGTTTTCGCCATCAATTTCATTACTATTTTCGACAAAATTGGCGGAATTTCTGAATTAATGTGATGCGGTGGTAGCGGCTGTTTCGCAATATGACAATGAACTAACTCTAGGGCGTTGTCAGTCTCGAATGGCAGTTTTCCAGTCAGCAATTCATAAAAAGTAACACCCAAAGAGTAAAAATCTGTGCGATAATCGAGAGCGCGATTCATCCGACCAGTTTGTTCTGGGGAAATGTAGGGAAGTGTACCTTCTAAAACGTTGGGATTTTTCAAGGTAGGATTTTCCCTAGTTAATTGAGTGGCAATGCCAAAGTCGATGATTTTCAACTGCTTTGTTGCTGGATTGAAAATTATATTCGATGGGTTGATATCTTTGTGGATAATATTAGCGGCGTGAATCTGACCCAAACTATCAGTAGTTGCGATCGCAATTTCGATAAATTCCAAGAGAGTAAATACTCGCTTCTTCATCCATAATTTCAAGGATTCTCCCCCAAAATCCTCTAAAACTATGCAGAGCGTGTTTTGATATTTTTCTTGGTTGTAGACTTTGATAATACCGGGATAATCGAGCGATCGCGTAATATAATATTCCTGTTTGTATTTAATCAGTTCGGAGAAAGTTGGATAGTTTAGCTTTAAAATTTTCAGTACCACAGGTTGATTATCCCGCTCTTGCCACCCACGATAAACCAAAGAATTGGCACTTTCGTAAATTTGCTCTAAAATTTGATAGCCTGTAAATACGAACATCATCACCGTATTTTTACTGAGATTTAAATTCGTTAATTTTACACGAACAAATACAGAAAGATTCGGTTGGCAACAATTGCCTACTCTGAAGATGCAGTTATGTTAACATAGCTTTTTTGGAGTTGGGGCTTTTATTAATAATCAGTAATAATCCAATTTCAATCAGCTACTTTTGCTTTTATTACAGGACTTTATTCTCATTTATTTTGTTTCCTGGTAGGCAGGTGCAATCTGGGAATGCAATGCTTGCAAATTCTGCCTCATGGGGATCGATCGCCAGAGCTTCCAGAGACTATATCCAATTCTCCTGGCCCGATCCGGAGCGAAAAAGACCGAAAATAACGAAAATATAACGATGACATCGACTATCTTTAGTTTAAAAGTTGGCAATCGTTCTTAATGTAAGTATTTCCACACATTCGCCAAAATTCATGAACTTAGAGAATTTACCTAAAAAGCGATCCGGAGGAAATAAATCGACACCTGAATCAAATATATAAAAGCAGCTCTAAAACAAATTTTAGAGTCACTGACTGGAGTATAAATTTTAGAGGAAATTCAAATGCCTTTCACTGCAAGTGTTATTTCCGCTGCTAACTGGGGAGCCGTACCCCCGAAAGAGTTGCCGGAAGAAACAATACCTAAACTCATAATAATTCACCATACGGATAGCCCGAATCCTCCTAATGCTATATCTAAAGGAACATTGGAAGGAGGCAAACAGCTAGCCAGAAATATCCAACGCGCTCACATGGAGACTAACGGCTGGAACGATTCCGGACACAACTTTTTGAATACGATCGGCGGATTTGTACTAGAGGGAAGACAGGGTACTTTAGCAGCAATTTCCAAAGGACATTGCGTTCGTTCTGCTCACGCTGGAAATAAGGCGGCAAACGAGTCACCAGGAATTGAAAATGAAGGTAACTTCATGACTCACCGGATGGGAACAGCCCAATGGAATAGTCTGGTAGAATTATGTGCTGCTCTTTGCTCTGCTTACAATATCGATCCGGACAATATTAAAGGACATCGAGACTTTAAAGCGACTGACTGCCCTGGCGACTGGCTATACAGCCAATTGCCCCGTTTGCGAAGAGTTGTTCGACAAACTTTAGCTCCCCCCAGCATACCTTTAAAGAAAGGCTCGAAGGGTTCAAAAGTCAAAGATTTGCAGAAATATCTCAAAGCTTGGGGCTTTAATCCTGGCTCTATTGACGGCGTTTTTGGTACTAACACGCAAACTTCTGTAATCGGGTTTCAAAAATCTAAAGGTTTGACTGCGGATGGAGTTGTGGAGGCAAAAACTTGGAAGGCATTAATTACTTCACCGCCACCACAACCGCTACCATCGGAAATTATCAGTCTGGTCGATGTTTGCAAGTATTATCAAGGTTTGCCAGCGCAAGATCGTGCTTTGGAATGGCTGCAAGGGCAAATTCCCAAACCAATCATGGATGAGTTTGCAAAAAGATGGCGCGATCGAACTTCGCCGCAACCAACACAACCTTTAACTATGATTAATGTTTGCAAGTATTATGATGGGTTGTCCTATCAAGACGAGGCTTTGGAGTGGCTGGAAGGGCAAATTTCTCAAGCGGTTTTGGAACAGTTTGCCCAAAAATGGCGGAGTTAGTTATGAGGGGCTAGGGGTTAGGGGTTAGGGATTAGGGGAAGAGGGAAGAGGGAAGAGGGAAGAGGGAAGAGGGAAAAGGGAAAAGGGAAAAGGGGAAAGGGAAAAGGGGAAATATTAATTCTTCTGCTTCCCTTCTCCCCCGCTCCCCCGCTCCCCCGCTCTCCCTCTTCCCGACGCCCTAACCCCTAACCCCTAACCCCTAAACTTTTATCTCGTCGGCAAAGCTGGCCCAGCGCACGAAGTAGAAGGGGCCGGCGACGGAACCCCAGATGTGTTCGTCGGTTTCTGGGTCGCGTCCCCTGTCGAGGCTGATAAACTTTTCTTCATCGATCTCGAATTCGCTATCTAGGTAGGTGTTTTTGCCGTTGCGAAATACCATGCAAGCTTTTCCGGGTTCCACCCTACCTTTAAAAGTGCTGCCAGTCCGCTCTACAATCATGTTGCAGCCTGGTAATTTCTCTAATTGTTCTGTTTTGAGGTTGTAAAGTCGATTGAGGTCGCGGGAAGCACCGTAAAATTTTTGTTCTTCCTTTACGGTGTAGTTTTCGATTTGGATACCGGAATCTGTATTCACGAGTTTGAGAACGCGCACCCGGTAGGGATTGTTAAGCGTGTAATCGTAAGCTTGTTCGACAAACAAACTCACTCCGCCCAGGAGTTCTAGGGGCAAGGGACGCATACAAACGCGAATGTGGGCATAAAATGGCGGATTTTCAAAGGCTTGGGCTTGATTGCTGAAGTCTGCTGCCATTAAGCGGGCTAAAGTCGCGATATCGGTTGAATGAGTCATTGCTTGTTAAATTTTTCTTTTTGTGGAACGACCCAAGTCATTTTACTGCCTTGCACAAAGAATATCTATGCGGTCGTAGGGGGTCACCGAATTTTGGATTTTGGATTAGTTCTTGGAGATAAGTGTGACTCGCGTCACAGGTTAGTTCGGGTTTGACTCACTAAACGACATCAGTATTATCACTCAGAAAATATCAGCAGAATCACCCACCATCTTGGGAAACCAAGGGAAGATAAAGATGTCGAGTTCAAAACAACCCCATGTCTCCAGTGAATCTCCTCCCCGGCGCAATCGAAGAACTAATCGCTACCGTTACCGATACCCACCGCCTCACGAAAGCCGATCGCTATGGTATGATGGCTGCCATCCTGGACGAGTCCACTACTGATGAACAACGCGGTTGTCTCGATCGTCTGATTCGCTCTTTGGTCAAGGGTCGCATTCAAGTCGCTGATGAATTGTCAATCGTAATGTAAATAACAGGCTCTTAAAGCGGAACTCGACACTCTCAGCTTTAACAGTCATAGATAAAAGCTTATAGAAAGCGGGTTTCTTGGAGAAACCCGCTTTCCCATCTTCTCAGCGAGAATCGGTTGGGTTGAAGTACGAAATCCAACCTACGAATAATATCGTGTCCGGTTGCATCGGTAGTGTAAGAATGATGCTCAAGATTATCTGTGGGAGATGGGGGGTTAAATTTTTACCGCAGATGAAGACAGATAAACGCTTCGGAACGCAGATAAGAACTTATAGCGCTACGCGCTGGGGTGTTTACAAATACTGAATTGAGTCTGTATGTACCTTAGCGCAGTCTGTCCTAATCTGTAACTGTACCAGCGCGTAGCAGTACAGATAAGAACGTATTTTTTATGTGACCGATGCTACCGGACATGATATAAAGCGCTACGGCTTTTGCGTTTAAATGAGTGACTTTCTTTTGCGACTTTGGCGTTAAAGTAAAATCGTCAACGTCCGCCTTTAAGACGAAACAAGAGAAACTGCGTTACTTGCTTCTCGTTAAAATTATCATCGCTTACTAAAATCAAACTTTGACTGCCGTCGGGGAAACGAGGGCCAAATGTGATTCCCTCGATATTATCCAAACTAATCCCAAGTTCTTTCAAATCCAAAAGTAACTTTTTCTTAATCGGATCGATCGCCCGCAGTTCCCCTTTTAATGTCACAATACGGGAAGTATCGGTGGCTGCGCCAGTCGCGATTTGAAAAATGCGAATATCGTTACCAAAAATACCGAAAGAACGCTCTACACTAAGAAAATGTCCGCCTTGGTCTATTGCCAGCAATTCCACTAAACCATGAAATTGAGCGCCTGGTGGAGGTGGCGATAGCTGATAAAGATGTTCGGAAATGGGAATGGGGGCGCGATCGCTCACTAAGTAGTGTAGCAGACGGCATTTAATAGGTTGCAGTTTGGGATTGCCGCGATCGTCTAATTGTACTGGATCGCGGTCTTGTACGAGCGCCGATTCTGTAGCTGTAAATAAGCGAATTGGTTCGCCGCTAGCTGGTGTAGATCCGGTAGGATTGAGTGTGAGAGCTTCAAATCCCAAGTTCTCTGGAACGCCTCGCTGTTGCTTGTCTCCGTTAGCATCGGGGATGTAGCGCTGCGGGATGGCGAATTTTTGGCGCAAACGTCCTGTTTGCAAATCGAATTCACCGACGGAAGGGGGGACGCTGTTTCTGGCGACACCTTCGCTGGAAATAAATACGGTTCGTTGGGGAGAAAGGGCGATTCCTTCTGGATCTATAGTGTATTTGGGAAAAGGTTGTCCGTCTTGTCCTTTGAGGAAAGTGACCTTTTCTACTTGTACGTTTTGGATACCAGTGTTGCCAAGAGAGAGCTTAAGGGTGTAAAAACGAGCTGGAGCGAATACGCTTTGGTCGTCGGAAAGGGCGTAAAAGCGATCGATCCGGCGATCGTATGCTAGCGCCGACAATCCGCCAACTGGCGTACCTTGAAACTTTTGCTTGGGTAGCTGGTACTGTCCCAAAAATTCTAGGGATAAGTTGAGAAAAGTGCGCTGTTGGGCGCTGACTTGCGGCAAACTACAAGCAGAGAGCAAACTCAGTAGCCCTGCTGCTAAAACTAATAATAGTCTTTGTAAGCTTTTGTTCACCAACCTCTCCTGAAATTTCAAATTTTAGATTTGAGATTTCAAATTTTAATATATAGCAACCGCCAAGTCGGTTAGGACAACTTCAAATCTTCCCTCTAGTCTTTCTATCCTTTACTCGCTAACCCTGTTCCCTGTTCCCTAACCCCTAGCCCCTAACCCCTAGCCCCTTTTATATGCCCAATCGCAAACAGCTAAAACTCCAAGTTTCTCTTCCCCCGCTTTTGTTTTCTTCGGTGTTGTGCGTGGGCATCACTTACCCAGCCATAGCCGCCGATAACAATAATAACAATAGTAATAAAAAGCCCAACCCAAATCAATTTCCTCCCAATCCGTTGGAAATCAGAGTTCGCGATCCGTTGATACCTCGTTCTGGCAGAGATAAACGACCTCTGACTCAGGCAGAACTGGCAACTTTAGCAACTGCATTGGATCGATTAAATGCCGAAGCTGCTGCCAAATTACAAGCTAACGACGAAAAGGGCGCGTTGGAAACATGGTATCGCGAATTGCGATTGCGGCGATATTTGGGATTGTTGCCGGAAGTGCAAGCGCTGAGTCGCGTTGGCGGAATTGCTTGGGAGAGAAATCTCAGCGAAGATGTGCAGTATATCACAAAAAGGCTGCAAACGATTCAGCAAACACAATTGAAGCCGCCAGTGGAGTTGGATTTGTTGCGATCGCTCGCTGCTGCATTCGAGCAAGTCAGAGCGCCTGACTGGTCTGTCAAGGTTTACGAACAAATTTTAGCAGCAATGCGGCAGCAAGGCAATAAAGTTCAAGAAGAAGCGCTGCTATTGAAAATTGGCGAATTGAGTTTAAGTTGGTTTGATTACGCGAAGGCGATAAGCGCTTATCAAGAATTAGTAAATTTCGCACAACAGGCAGGCGATCGCACCAAGCAAGTTAATTATCTCAAAGTACTGGCATATCTTTACGGCAAAGATAACCAAATTGAAAAATCCATTAAGATAAAGCAGGAATTAATTGAATTTTACCGCAACCAACAAGATTTCGTCCAAATTCCGGCTATTCAATTGGAAATAGGGTCAGCTTACGAAGCAGTCGGTCGCCTGGAACAAGCCACACAAAATTATCAAGAAGCATACGCCTTTGCTTGGTCAATTCAACAGTATGCTGCCGCAGGCGATGCGCTGCGGAAGTTAGTCGCACTGCAACGCTCTCAGAAGCAAATAAACGCTGCTTTGGAAACTTATCAAGTCCTTGTGCAGGCTGATTATTTAGCTTACAACTTTTACGGTATGATGAATACTTACGATGAAGTTGGGCAACTTTATTTAGAGTATAAAAATTTTGCACAAGCGCTCTCAGCTTTTCAAAAAGGTTTGGAACTAGCCCAGCAGTTGAAACACCGTGAAAGCTATTTCGCCAGACAGATTCAGCGAGTGACAGAACAAGCTAATCGTTAGGGGCTCTTAAAAGTCAAAAGTCAAAAATAAAAAGTCAAAAACACGAGGGAGAGGGAAAGGGAGGAGGTAAGAGGAGTAATTTTGACTTTTGACTGTTTAACCCCCTCTTGAGTTAGAGTCTGGAATAAGAAGGTTTCCCACCGCAGATTGATGAGAGTTGTTTGATGAACCGATAAATTTGGGGATGTAAAGAATCTGCCGTCGATGGAGAGCAAAGAGGAGAAATATGAAACCTTCTAATTTAACCAAGGTTGTGGGAGCCAGCGTCATCGCTCTAAGTTTAACTATTTTGCCTTCAACACTACCTGCTACTGCTCAAACTGACACCAACGTTGATAGATCTGGCCCTGTTATAGACAGGACTCCTTTCCAGGAAACAAGAGACGATAATAATAATTGGGGTTGGTTGGGATTGCTGGGTCTGATCGGTTTAGCTAACCTGTTCCGTAAGGAACCAGAACGGACTGTTTCGCGCGATCGCGATGATGTTATGGCTGGTGACCCAGGTTCCAGACTGTAAGTTTCCACACTTAATCTGACTACCAACTTGTGTGATATAAAATAGAAACCGGGTTTCTTCAAGAAACCCGGTTTAGTGATATAGAAACCCGGTTTCTTCAAGAAACCGGGTTTCTAAAACATCCACCCCTGAAGGTGTAATTGCCTTTCTGTTTTTAAGAACGATCGTCTAAACTTCTTAGTTGTAGTTCCACTGCATTTAGATAGTCATCATCTGCCATAACACTAGATGGAAGTCGGTTGGCTTTCACTGCACTCTCGACGATATCTTCGGCATCGACAGTTCCTGTGCGATAAGCAGAAATTAGACCTTGGGCGCTGGGAATTCCTTGCTCCTCGAAGTAACCTTGATAAGCCATATAAACTAGATTGAAAGGTTGCAATTCAAAGCTAGGAACCGTGGGGGTACTACTTGAGGAGGCAGGGTTATCAGTCGGTGATTCAGCTCTAACAGCAGGTGCGGCGACAGCAGACAGCAACACAACAGATAAACCACCAATAATTAAACGTTTCATCACAAAATCTCCCAAATGAATTGAAGTAGCTCGGTTAATTACTTCCTTTAATTACTAGGATGATTTATTGTGATGGAGATTACATCTAACAATTAGAATAAGACTCAAGGTAGAATAAATATTGTTTGGCGAGCGAGTTCATATCTACAATTGAAATTTTTAAGTCTTACCAATGACAGATAATTTTACGTTGACAAGCTTTAGGTTCACCGAATTTTTTGGATGCTGTGCTTTTGGATGCTGTGCTGCTGATGAGGTAGGTTTTTTAAGTTAAATCCAGTCAGGTGGGTGAGGCAAAGTACCGTAGAGTTCCCTTAATTTAGCCAGATCTTGTCCAAACCAATTATTAAGCCACTGACGGTAGGCTTGAATTGCTTGTAGCTCGATCGCACCCTTATTGACCATCTGTATAATTAAATGAGCGGCCATCATCCCGGACATAATTGCTTTGAGAACGCCGTGAGAAGAAGCCGGATCGAGTACAGCAGCGGCATCTCCAACTATAAAATAACCGAGACCGGCGCAAGCAGGCACAACGCGCCAGGTTACATCTGCCGCACCGATTTTACCTTTGGGTATGAGTCCTTGGAATTCTTCAGGAAGCCAATTTTTTTCAATTGTTTCGTTAGCAAAAAATAGTCGAGTCCATTGATAAAGTTGGGGACGCACCCGCGCTGTCCAAGTCCACCCGCTTTTGTCTGCAACTATTGCCGGTGCATCATCCCGAATCGGACAATCTCCCGACGCATATCCATAATAAGCAATCAGACGGGGAGAATAAGTTTGAATTGGCAATGTTAACTGTTTAGCTAGCCAGTGTCCGCTACCGGCAGCGTCGATAATAAAAGATGATGGCAAAAAACCATCTGATGTCTCAACTCCGACAATCCGATTTTCCCTGACCACAGGATGCAAAGCGCGACAAGGTTGCCGAATTTCGACGCCTAACTCAATAGCTTGATTTTGCAAAATAGCATCAAAATGCGATCGCCATGCTTGAAAACCGCGCCACTTTCCCCTTTCATCTGCACCGAAAGGCACAAATGTCGATTCGCTTGACCATTTAACCCAATTTCCTTCGTGTCTGAGGAAATCGGCAGAGAGAATTTGTGCTGCTACGCCTAACTGTTCCAGAAGCGGTTCTATCCCTGGATGGAGGGTTTCGCCGGGACGATCGCGGGGAAAAGTTTCGCGTTCGACGATAACGACGCGCCAACCCATTTTAGCTAACAAGATCGCCGCCGCCGCACCGGACGGGCCACTACCAATAATTACGACATTCGTCTCAGATATTTTTGAGTTCCCAGTCACGATTGCCTCTTTTCATGACAATTTGAATAGGATCTACAAACAGGATGACCATTTCCTCAATTGCCACAAAAACTTTTTGACCTACAGAATTTTTATCGCCATGACGATATACCTGAAAGCGATAAACATTGCCGTGCAGATTAGTTTTAGTTTGCGATTCGGCTTTTTTTACTTCCGGGTCATCATCAGCAACTTTTCGGAAAGAAAACACACTCCATTTAGCTTTTTCATTAGTGATATCCCAGAATGCTTGAGTGGAGGTAACCCCTGGTTTATAAAAGTTTTCTTCCTTAATGCCCAATGCTCGGTAAACTCGCGCCATTGCCAAAACGCGGGCTTCGTATTCGCGAATGCCTACTTTGCCAGTTAGGGCTAAAGAAAATTGATTTTGCAAAGCATTTTTGACATAATCAACGTTATCGAAAGCAGCGTACTCGACAAATTCTTTATTTTCCCGATTTACTAACCGAGGGCCTGTTACTCCATCCCAAGGAAGCTTGCCAACTTGACCGATTTCTTCATCGGTAAGCGGGCTAATTGTCGGCCAAATTTCGTTAGGTTCAAAAGTGCGTGCCGTATCGGGAGCAACAGCAGGCCAAAATGTACTCAGAGCTGCACATAGTTTGGCATCTTCGGGAAATGGACTGCCCAAACCGTAAGCTGCTAGGTGTTTTGTGCCGTCGGGGGTAACGTCGAAACTGACATCCCAACCGGGAGCAAAAATTCCCGCTGCTGCATCTGGAAGGTAGGAACTTCTGTTAGTTTCGGGAACTTCCAGAGGCATTTGACGAACGGGTTTGTCTAGCAAGAAAGAGACGATCGCAGTTACGCTAGTATCTTCTGTGCGAAAAGGTGCTTTTTTAATCTGAACATTCGGTGCTAGTCGTTCATCGGATAAAGTACCGGGTGTAATTCTCCAAGTACTGCGTTTGATCGAACTCGGTACTGACTGCTGCCACCAATCCATCAATTCTCGCTGATCGGTATTGGGGAAGAAATCAGGCGCAGCTACTATGGAATAAGCTGGTACGCGACGGGGCAAAAGCACTGCTAATTGCGGACAGATAGCTTCAATCCAGCCATCGCCAGTAAAATCGATAAAATGTAGGGCATCGTAGCCACCTTGGGCGACAATTTCGGCGACGTTTTCTTTTTCGTTGAGGTCAACTTGTTGGCCGTTTGGCAAAATTTGAAAGCGTGCGTGGACATATTCGGGAGCGCGACGCGCATCTTGTTTGCCAGTAGGGATGTAGAGGCTGGAAGATAAAATTTGGTTGTAATCTTTGGGAACTTTAAATGTGAGCGGTTTACCCTTATATTCTGCTGGTTGAACTAAGTGGGGATGCACGACTGGCAATAAAACTCCGGGGCCATATTGGGGATTATTTGACCATTCTGCTATACCTTCAGTAAATATAAATGGCGGCTTGCTGATGTCTGGTTCTTGCCATCCAGTGCCTTGCTTCCCAATTTCGAGATGGATGCGCCGCAGCTTTTCGTTGATGTGATAAGCTTTTAAGACTACCTGCAAGTCAAAACCGCGCAGGCATTCTTTGCCGCTGAAAAGTTTGTGCAGGGGCACCCAAAAATCGCGCAGCTTATCATCGCCTGGGTTGGGATAATTGTCGCTATCTATACGATTTAGCTCTTGCCTGATGTTGAAACGCATCGGCCCAAATCGGTCTTTGTTGCCTTTCATTTGGACTGCCAAATAGGCGGAGTAACGAGATGGCAAAACTCGAAAAGCATGAGGATTTCCATCTACAAAAGGTAGGAATCCTCGATTGCGACCGTTATAAAGTGGCTCGACAGTTCCTACTCTGGCGATGCCGGTACGGGAGTAGCACATTTCGGCGTGCTTTTGCAGGACTGTTTCCGGTGCGGGGCGATATTCAGATGCGAAGACGACGATCGCTAAATTAGCACGGTTGGCACGGGCTCTAATCTCCAGCAAGGAGGGTGGATTGACGCCATAAACGTAGTTTTCGACGGTATCGATTTCCGCTAAAGTGGGAAAAGCACTTAGCTGTTTGCCATCAACACCAGAAACTACATTCGTCGAAGCGAAGGCGTGAAAGAGCAAGCTGCGGGCGGGATTGCGCGGTTCGATACCTCTTTTGCCTTCTTGGGCAAAATCTTCAAAACCGGGAATGCGTCGGTTGATACCGGGTAATTCTTTGGTGAGTTCCCGTTTGAGATCGGTGGCGGCGAGATCGAGTCCGTGTTGGAGAAGCAAGTCTCGCCATCCGTGGGGAGCAAGACGATCGCAGATTTTTTTTACTTCTTGGATAAGAGTCATTGCCGATGGGTAGATGCCCGGTGGGTCATCAATTATCCTACATGGGAAATAGTTTACCAACTCTTAAGACCAAGGCCATATTCTTTAACAGATTTCAAATTTTAGATTTTAGATTTAAGATTCCAAATTTGAAATCTTAAATCTGAAATCTAAAATTACAGACGTATTTGCTTTAATTGACTGCGAGGATTGAAACTGCGGGAGGTGCGGATTTTTTCGTAATATTCCCGTTCGATGGCACTGAGGTCTTTCGGCGGTACGATCGTAATTTTCACCATTTGGTCGCCGCGTCCGGCTTTGGGGTTTGGCCATCCTTTGCCCCGCAGGCGTAGGGATTGACCGGAACGAATGCCGGCGGGAACGTTGACTGTAACGGCACCATCGGGTGTGGGCACTTCTACTTGAGCTCCCAAAACAGCTTCATCTGGAGTAATTGGCACCTCGCAGACCAAGTTTTCTCCCTCAAAATGGAAGAAGGTATGGGGCAGCAATTCCACTGTTAAGTACAAATCCCCGCGCTGCTGGTTGTAGGGATTGACTGTGCCTTTGCCTCTGAGACGAATGCGACTACCAGTTTTGGCACCTGGGGGAATTCGCACGTCAACGACTTCTGCACCTAAGTCCAGGCGCTTCTGGACGCCGTGAAATGCTTCGGATAAGCTGAGGTTGAGGGTTGCCTCTCTATCCGATCCTGCTTGACCTGCCCGATCTTCAAAACCCTCATAGCCACCAAAATTGCTATATCCGCTTGGGCCTCCCGCATTGGTACGGTAGTTGTAAGTCCGCCCGCCAGAACGCCCCGGCCCAGCACCAGTACCTGTGGTGCCGAATCGACCCAGCAATTCGTTGATGAATTCATCAAAACTGCCATACTGACTGAAGTCGAAGTTACCGAAATCAACGTTAGGGCTGGCACCGCCGGATGGCCATCCTTGACCGGCCTGTTTCCAATACTGGCCGAATTGGTCGTATTTTTTACGTTTGTCTGGGTCTGACAACACTTCGTAGGCTTCGCTGACTTCTTTGAAGCGAGATTCAGCGTCTTTGTTGCCAGGGTTCATGTCGGGGTGATACTTGCGTGCGAGTCGGCGGTAGACTTTTTTGATTTCGTCAGCGCTAGCGGTCTTATTCACCCCCAAAACGGCGTAATAGTCTTTGAAGTCGGTCGCGGGCATTAGGCAGTCTCCTATAAAGGTAAAGATTTTATTTATATATTTTCGCGAAGGTATTTGGAATTTGCTTTGAATAGCTATTCCGGGCAGAGCGATTTTTGCAGAAAGCTCTACCCTCTATGATGGTGACAGCAAATACTCGGCACTGTTACCGATCGATTTTCTATTTAAGGGTATCAAATGTGCAAGTTCGGTTCGGTTCGGTTATTGCTCTCTCGTGCGATCGCAATTTCCGTACTGGCTACGCCTGGGTAGTAGCGCAAAATCAGGTCTAGCCCATCCTCAAAGGTTGGCGGCGCTTCGCGCAGTCGCCCGTACATCCGGAATATGACATCTTCCGGTACTCTCCGCTGACGGCGGCGATTCCGTGCCAGACAAAGCCACACTGGTATATCTAGCCACAATGCGGTGATGTGAGTGAAGCCGATGGCGCGGGCGAGGGCGATCGCTTCTCGTCGCTGTGGGCAAACGGCGTTGGTTGCATCGTAAATAGCTTCTTTGGCTTGCCCCAACTGTATTTGCTCTACAGCTTGCTGAAATTGGCGAGTTAGTTCGTCCCAAACTAAAAACCAGGGCCCCTGGATCGCTTCATCTCCAAACAGTTTAGCCCTAATGGTGTCTGTGGAAATTAACAGACGCTGTGGGTATTCTGCGACTAGCTTTTGTGCTAGAGAGGATTTGCCGCTACCAGGAAGCCCTATGAGAAAAATTAGTTTCGTCATTGAGAATTTTGGATTTTGGATTTTAGATTTTGGATTAAAAATAAATCTAAAATCTAAAATCTAAAATCTGAAATCTAAAATCTAAATGATTGTTCCATCGGGAATTGTGGCATTTTTGAGAACTACAACAATGCCGTTGCGGATGTAGAAACCCTCACTTTCCCGTGCGGCTTCTTCCACTCTGTCTTTGTTGGTAATGACAACGTTGCAACCAATGCAAGCGTTTTTGTCGATGATGGCACGGCGAACTATTGTGTTCGCACCGATGCCCAAGGGTACTTTACCGTTATGGCAAATCGAGTTCCGTTCCATAAAGGGCTGGTAGAAGTCCGACCCCATCACCAGGGTGTCTTCCACGATGCAGCCGGATTCAACGCGCGATCGCACACCCAAAACCGAGTGATCGATGCGGCATTCTTTGAGGATACAGCCTTCGCTGATCATCGATTCTGTGACTTGACAATCCAACAGTTTTGTGGGTGGCAAGTAACGGGCGCGAGTATAAATGGGGGCACTTTCGTCGTAGAAGCTGAAAGGCGGGTGAGGCTGTCGCGTCAGCGCCAAGTTTGCTTCGTAGAACGATTCGATCGTCCCAATATCTTCCCAGTAGCCACCAAATAGGTAAGCTTGAACGTTGAGATCTTTAGCCGACGCCGGGATAATCTCTTTACCGAAGTCGGTGCGTTCTGGGGATTCTTTCAGCAGCTGAATCAGCACATCCTTTTTAAAGACGTAAATCCCCATTGAGGCGATGTAAGGCATTGCCTGAGCTTTTTCTGGCGTTAGGCCCAGAACGGTGGTATCCACTTGCATCTTTGTCAAAGCATCGCCTTTGGGTTTTTCGCTGAAGTCAACCACTCGCCCGTTTTGGTCGATTTTCATCAAGCCAAAATCGGAGGCCCGTTTCTCATCCATCGGTACGACGGAGATGGTGATATCCGCATTGGTGTCCCGGTGGCGTTGCCAGAACAAGCGATAGTCCATCCGGTAGAGGTGGTCTCCCGAAAGAATCAGATATTCATCTACATCCCATTCCTCGAACAACCACATATACTGGCGCACCGCATCGGCAGTACCCTGAAACCAGTTGGGGTTTTCGGGCGTTTGCTGGGCGGCGAGTACCTCAACGAACCCGTCGGTGAAGCCTGTAAAGTTGTAGCCACGCGCAAGGTGACGATTGAGGGAAGCCGAATTGAATTGCGTTAGGACGTATATTTTGAAGATCTCTGAGTTAATGCAGTTACTGACGGGAATATCGATCAGGCGATACTTCCCGGCCAGGGGTACTGCGGGTTTAGCCCGCAGCTTGGTTAGCGGGTAAAGGCGGGTTCCTGCGCCACCGCCCAGGATGATAGATAGTACTCTTTTCACGAAAAACCTCTCAACTGCCAATCAACTCCCTAGTCCAGTGTCTGATTGTGCGGAGCAGTTTGCAAGAGGGGGAGGGAGGAAGTCTAAGATTTTGGGGATCTGTCCCTAGTCGGAGGGTGGGCTGCTACGCGGAAGTCAAAAGTCAAAAGAAGGGCGTCGGGATTAGGGGCTAGGAACTGGGGACTAGGGAAGAGGGAGAGGGGAGAAAAGGAATTTTGACTTTTGAATTTTGAATTTTGACTTTTGACTTTCCCACTCCCTCTTCCCCAAGTCAAAATGTCTTATGTTGGATTTTATAGTATACACCAAGCTATTTTTACTCCTGTATTGAGCGAGGAATTCCCAAGCGATCGAGCATTTCTAAGTCGGGAGATGCTGGTGCTTTGGGTGGTATGTAAAGTGTTGACATTGGGGCATCCAAAACTTCAGGAACTTTTGCTAAAGAAATACGTTGAATAACTGGTTCGCAGATATGATATTGTGCAGCCTCATAAATTATTACTTCGTGATCGGAGGAGTAGTATTGCTGCAAATATTCAATCAGAATAGGGAGACACCTAGAGACACGAATTTCCGGATTAAAAGACAACTCGCCGACAATGCCAAATTGCCACAGAATCAATGAGCTAGATGTGTCGAACTTGCGCTTGTAAACTAGGAAATCAGTGGCTTCAAAACTTTGACATCCACTGGTGCCAGGATCGATCCCCAGGTCAGCGAATAAGCAATCTTCGGCAGAAATAGCAGGCAACATCCTGGCACAAAATCCTTCCAGACGCGCACGTTTAATTGCTTCATGGGATGGGTAAACAAAAACTCCTGGATGACCGTAAAATACAACGCATACTTTTAAGCCATCCCGAACACAAGTAAGAATTCGCTCTACCATCTCTAGATAAGTAGTTAGACGGTTTTTGCCCGGTTGATAAAAGACGGAAAGGGACTCAGATGTTGAATTAATTTTTTTAAGCCAAGCAATTGTTGGTAGGTCAGCAACAACGAACAAAAGCTTTTCGGCTTGTTCAATATAAGTACGCGCTTCTGGTGTTATTTGGCTAATCAGCCGAATACCAGTTCCGACTATAGTTAATGAACCAGAATTCATAATTTTATCCTTGGCAGAAACCTTGTCAAAATGTCTAGAGTTAAGTTTTAGGTATGAACTAGCCTAGAGATAATCACTGTGCGATGGCTAAATTTTATTAGACCTCTGGTGGGCTTGTGAGCCAAAGCTTGAGAGGAGGAATTGTTATAAAAGCTTCTGCCAAAAGATCAGGATATTGGTAAAGTTCTTCAGCAATAGCTCTATCGAGCATTGCCGAATTTCCACTCTTAATTATGGCTTTTTCCGCTGGAGTCAAGTTTGTTGCATCAAGTAGACTATCAGGGTTTTCTTGCCAAACAGCTAGTTTCTTTGGCTCTTCACCTATTGATAACAAAAATTCAGTTAATCGGGCTTCCACAATAGCCTCCTTTCGTAACAGATGATTAGCCAATTGACTTATCAGATATGAAAATTTAAACTAACCCTAATAATTGGGCGATCGCAGGCAGTAGTTTGTTACAAGCTTCTACCAATTGAGCGGCACTAGGTAAACCAGTAATTGTCCCTTTCAAAATTTTCATTGCTGTTTTCGCCGCCTTTTGCATTGCCCCTTCTTTGGGATTTTTTCCGGCTTCTGCTAAAGCTTTTACCTGCTCTAATGCTTCAGTTTTATCTTCATCTGTCAATTCAGTATCAGCTTCAATTACTGTTTGCAACTGCTTGAGTAAATCTGCTAATTTCGGTGCTTCTGGAGCATCCGAATCTTGTAATTGACCAATAGTATTGGTGACAGTACCGCTAATCTCTCCTACTGCGGCTCCGGTCATATTTTGACCGACAGCCGCTAAATTACTGATGCTGCCGCCTTGGACACCACTAATATTGATGCTACCTTGATTTTCTGGCATAGTATCTCCTTGATTTTGATATTTTTGGACATAAAAACTAGGTCGCTGGAGTGCGGTAGTTACCATATTTTGTAAACTACTAATATGAGCGTCTTTTGCTGCTAGCAGTAGTTGTAGGTGATTTTCTGGTAAAAATTTCAACTGATTGTAATCCTTAAAATATTCTTCAGCCAGGTAGGATCTATCTACATATTCGGCTGTTTTAGCTTTAAGTAAGAATTTATCTTTTCCGCGTTTTTCCATTGCTACAATTTCTATATCTGCTTCCGGATGGTTTTCGGCTAAGCGTTTGAAAGCAATAGCAATTGCACGAGGATCTACACCTTGATTGTGATACAAATCTAGCGTTTTGACAATAGGCGCAATGAAATCAGCAAAGTCGCCGTCTTCAAATATCTCCTGTTTGTTGTCTGGTTTTCGACAAGGATCGGGGTCATCTTTTGTTGGTAAACGCATATATACATAATTACACTTTACTCGCTCTAGTGTAGTTTCAGCAGTGATGCCCCAGTCTTCGATGTATGCACCAGTCAAACAAGCGCCAGTAAAGTTTGTTCTGTCTAGTTGTGTTTGTACTAGCTTTGCTCTGGATAAATCGGCTTGTTGTAAGTTAGATTCACTGAGGTCTGCCCCCATAAAACTGGCATCCGCTAGGTTTGCTCCCTGCAAATTAACTCCTCGCAAATTTAACCGATCGAAGTTTTTGTCTTGTCCCGCTCCTGTTACCACTAATTCCTGCAACTTTACCTGTTTAAGATAAGTAGTTCCAACACGAGCAAAGGAAAGCTTTTTTGCCTGAAGCCAGCAGGTGCGTATGAGGGTAGCTCCTCTGAAATCTGTACTTTTAAGTGTGGATTTCGTAAAATTAGTATCTGTCAAATCAGCATTGCGAAAACTGGTTCCTCTTATAGCAGCAAAAGCAACGGCAATACTCCGAGTTACAGGAAACTTTTCATCTCCAGCTAAGGCTCGCCAAGCAACATAACTACTTAGTAATCCTACAAACAATACCATACTGAAAGTTCCAGCCACAGCTAATAGCGGACTCACTTCAAGAGTAGAATAATCGGCAATTATACTTACCGTTAAAGCAACAATAATAGAAACAACAACATTCCCAGTCCCTGCTAAATTTCCACCTACATTTATAGCACCAGCTACAGTAACAGTCTGAATACAAATCACCGCAACAACTATAGCTAAAAGAACAGTTGCAGTTGTAGCTACAGCATATTTTCCTATTTCAGGAAAAGCCAAAGACCAAATGAAACTTGAAGTGATAGTTAAAGCTACAGCTACAGCCACAAACCCTAAAGCAGCTTCTAATCCTTTCCGAACAGTTACAATAAAGAATATTAAAAACAATATTAAAAAAATTACAGCGCTCAATCGATAATAAATAGTTTTATTAAATAGAAAAGATACTAGCCAAACACCATTAAATGCCAGAATTAATCCTGACAGCGCCGATAAAAGTAACGAGCCTGTTAATAGGAAAGTTGCCCAGCGTCTTTGCAGTCCGGCTGTTGCATGACTGAAGTTAGCACCGACGAGAATAGCATTGGAGAAGTTTGCACTGCGGATGTCTGTATAGCTGAAGTTTGTTCCTGTAAGGTCTTGACCTTTGAAGGATCGACCTCGGAGATTTTGGCCAGAAAAGTCTTTACCCATGTTAACTAATAGAGGGCTGTGACCAGTTCTATACAGGCTTAACAAAAAAATCAGCAAATGTCAGCGTTACTTAGATTAATTTTCATTAAGCTGAGCTTGCTTCTAACACTTGCTTGGCTGGCAGGCGATCGCACATCCTCTACGATCGTTGAGTCAGGCATAAAATATACGATCGCCTCTGCTATCGAGAATAGCTATGAGGCGATCGCACGATCGTCAGTTCGAGGTTTTACTCAGCTGTTGAAAATGTGTTTTAGATAAGTTTTACAGTCCTAACGCGGCACGGGTTTGCGGGCCAACGCGACCATCTACATCCAAACCTTTATTTTTTTGAAATTGCCTCACTGCTTTTTCGGTATCGATGCCATAAATGCGATCGATTTCGATCGCAAAACCCGCCTTTTTTAATGCCAGTTGCACTAGGCGAACGTCGCCATCCTGGATGGATATAAGGTTGGCTGAGGCGCACTATCCTTGGCGTTCCGCGATCTCCTGGATTTCCGAAACCTTCTGCGGGAGATTCGCCCAGCCGTTTTTCGTGTCCGAACCATAAATGCCGTCTTCATCTACGCAATCTCAGTTGTATTTTGCCTCACTAAGTACGGAGGAGCCACAAATGTAATGGCAAAAGAAGCGCCATTATGGGAATCAATTTCTAGTTCTCCGCCCAATTGCTCTGTGAGATTAATAACTAATTGCAATCCTAGTGATTGAATTTGTTCGATATCAAAATCTGGTGGTAATCCAACACCATCGTCACTGACTCTTAAATAAAGAGTGTTGTTATCGCGATGCAAAAAGGTAATACATAATTGTCCTTTATTTCTACCAGAAAATCCGTACTTCAGTGAGTTAGAAACTAGCTCGTTAATGATTAATCCGCAAGGTATTGCTGTATCGACATCTAGCTTTATACTATCTATTTCGATTTTTAAATCAATAGAATTCAAGGAAACCTTGTAAGAACGGAATAAATTTTCCACTAAATTGCTAATGTAATCAGCAGCATCGACTCTTGCTAAATCTTTAGCTTGATACAACTTCTCGTGGATGAGTGCCATAGACCTAACACGGTAGAAGCTTTCTGTAAATAAAGCTAAAACACTTTCGTCTTTGATATAAGTAGATTGAAGTTTGAGCAAGCTGGAAATTATTTGCAAATTGTTCTTAACTCGGTGATGAATTTCTTTGAGTAAAATTTCTTTTTCTTTGAGAGATGTTCTTAGTTGTTGTTCTGCCAATTTGCGCTCGGTGATATCCATGACAACCCCTGTCATTCTCTCAGGTAAATCGGCTCGATCGCGAATAATGTTACCGATACAAGCGATCCAACGTAGGCTATCATCGGATCGGATGATGCGCGTTTCTGAGTTGAGTGGTTTTCTATCTCGGATGGCAAGTTGGATTGTTTCTGCCAAGGCAGGACGGTCTTCTGGATGAATGCAGTTAATAAAGGCTTCTTGAGTTCCAGGAAAAGAACCAGGTGCAAGACCAAAAATAGCTTCAGTCCTTTCAGAGCACATAACTTGATTAGTTTGAATGTTCCAGTCCCAAGTCCCCATTAAGGCGGCTTCTAGGGCAATTCCTAATCGCAACTCGCTATTGCGGAGTGCGGCTTCGGCTTGTTTGCGATCGCTAATATCAATAAACAAACTATCCCAGAGAATATCCCCATTAGGTTGTTTGTCTGGACGACCGATGCCCTGAATCCACTTGAGGCGAACCGATGGTGTAATAATCCGTCCTTCCCACTGCCAAGGTTGTAAATTTTGAGCAGAAACTTTGATTGAATGGAATAAAGATAGCCGATCGTCAATATGAATTATCTCCAAGCTTTTCTGAGCATTTGCTTGCATTACTTCCGGTTCTATTTCCCAAATTTCGCGACATCTGGGACTGATATAAGGAAATGCTTGAAAACCATCAGATCTGAGAAGATATTGACACAGCATTCCCGGTACGTTTGCTGCCATTTTTTGGAATCTAGCTTCACTCTGTTTGAGTGCTTCTTCCGCTCGTTTACGCTCAGTGATATCCATAGAAATAGCACATACAGCATAAATTACGTCATTGCTATATTTTAAGGGGAATTTAATAGAAATATAGGTATGCAGTCCATCTATTTGAGGAACAACTTCCTCAAATTTTTGGGCAGTTTTTTCTTGAATTATCTGTTGATTGTTGGCAGCAAAGCGATCGGCAATTTCAGGTGGCCAATAATCATATATACTTTTACCAATAATTTTCTCATTATTATGGTTGAACAGTTTGTCATACTGACGATTAACCAGTATGTATCTATTTTGTAGATCGTTTACATAAATGACGACTGGTGAATTATCCAAAATTGCTTGCAGTTTGGCTTGACTATCTTGTAGCTCTATTTCTGTGCGGCAATGGTGAAGGATTTCATCAGCAAGCTTTTCGACAATTTGCTGTAATTCGTGGGTGCGATATTGCACTTTAATCTCTAATTCTTCATTCAGTCTTTGCAGTCTGGTTTCAGCTTGTTTTTGCTGGGTAATATCGACGCAAGAGCCTATATAACCGAGAAGCTCACCGTCAGGAGTAAGGCGGGGAACACCTTTATCTAAAATCCAACGATACTCTGCATCTGCACGCCGCAGACGATACTCCAATGAAAAGCTTTTCCTGGCTTGAATTGCGGCGGTGCGGATATTGAGATAACGATCGAGGTCTTCTGGTAGTATACTTTCTGTCCAATTTCCCTGGAGTTCTCGCTCTAGGGATCGCCCTGTGAATTTCTGCCAAGTCTGGTTAAAAAACGTACACTCTCCTTCAGGATCGGCTAGCCAAATCAGCACTGGGGCGCTATCTGCCATTAGGCGGAACAGTTTTTCGCTTTCTCGGAGAGCGATTTCTGCTTGTATTCGTGCTGTCAGTTTTTCCTGTACTTGTTGATAAAGTTGGGCTTGTTGGATTGCGATCGCTACTTGGTCTGCTACTTGTTTGAGCAGTTCGATTTCTGCTGGCGACCACTGTCGGGGATGGGCGCAATGGTGTGCGATCAGTAAGCCCCAAAGATAATTGTTCTGTAGGATGGGAACGACCAAGTTAGCTCGGACATCAAATTGTCTTAAAAAATGGGCATGGCACCGTTTAATACTGCCATCATCAATATCTGCGATCGCTCGTACTCGTCCCTGACGATATTGATCTATGTATAGGTGAAAACAGGAATCAAAAATGTTATGTCCCAGAATGGGTTGCCAATTTGCACCTACAGATTCTTGCACTACAAGGCCAGAAGCATCCTCTTCTAGTTGAAAAATAATTACCCGGTCTGTTTGCAGGAAATGCCTTACTTCAGCGACCGTCGTTGTGAGAATCTCATTTAGATTAAGAGATTGGCGAATGCGTTCATTTACTAACCGAATTAGACGTTCTCGCTCTGCTTGTTGCCGCAAGTTAGTTTCGGCAGTTTTGCGAGCGGTGATATCTTCTACAATACCCGTGATGCGGTAAATTTCACCAGCGCTATTTTTGAGTGGAAAAGTCTGACTTTGAACCCAGCAAATTTGTCCGTTTTGTCGAATAATTCGATATTCGCAGCAATAAGGTTGACCGCATATATGGGACTCAAATGCAGCGGTCACGCACTCGCGATCTTCTGGATGCACCACATCTAAAAAAATGTTGGGATTTTTATAGATAATTTCCGAGCTAAAACCCCAGATTTCTTGTAAAGCAGGACTAACATAAAGTATTTTGTTTTGGCTGGCGTCTTTGACAAAAAAGCCTTGCTGAATATGTTCTGCTAACTGTTGGAATAATTCGTTACTTTCCCTGAGTGCTGCTTCGGCTTTTTGACGTTCTTGTAATTCCGTTTGTGCTTGTTGATAAAGTTCGGCTTGATGAATAGCGATCGCGCAATGATCTGCGATCGCTTTGACAAATTCAATTTCCTCTGGTGTCCATTCCCGTTCTCCTCGGCATTCTTTTAAACTAATTGCGCCCATGAAGCGTTGCTGATAAATCAGTGGTGCAATTATCAGAGCGCAGATATTGCAGTGTTCTACAGATGAGAGAATTTCTGGTGGTTCACTTGCTTTAATCCGAGGCAAAACCAAAGGTTCGCCATTCGCCAACTGAGAGCGGTAATGATGATAGAAATCGCAGCCACAGCCGATTAAACTGTTACCTTCTGACGTAGACTCAGAAACATAACGAATGCCCAAATGATTATCCACATCGGTTCTAAAAATCAGGCAACGGCTAACATTGAGTGCAGAATGCAATTCATTGACGGCAATTTGCAAAATCTCATCCAAAACTAGCGTTCCCCGCATCGCTTGGATGATTTGATTGAGCAAAGCAGCTTGTTTAGCTTGTCTCAACCCAGCCGCGAGTGATTCTTGAAGTTGAGCGGCGCTATGTTGCACCTGCTGTTCCAGTTCAGCATTGCGCTGGCGCAGAAGTTGCGTTTCCTTGATTTTAAACTTGTAAACCGATTTCCGGGTGCGTTGGAGTCGTTTATACATTGGCAATGACTCGCTCGAACATAACGATTCGATTTGTGGATTTTAGATTTTAGATTTATTTTTAATCCAAAATCCAAAATCAGCTGTGTAGATCAAACAGGACGCTGTTCTACCAAAACTTGATAAGCATAGTTAAAATCATCAGTGCAAATCCGGATTGCACTTGGGTCTGCCATCCCTTCACGGCGGTAGCGACGCACTGCTTCTAAAGCAGCTTGATTGCACAGTAGCGCCAAGTCTGCCCCATTCCAACCTTCCGTTGCATCAGCCCAGAAAGCCAAATCCACCTCTTGTAACGGACGGTCTTGATTGTGTACTTGCAAAATCGCTAACCGACTTTCGCGTTCTGGTAGATCGACTTTTAATTGTAAATCCAACCTTCCCGCCCGCATTAAAGCTGGGTCTAAAGTATCGGGACGATTTGTCGCACCGATGACTAAGATAGTTGCCCCAACTTGCAAACCATCCAACTCTGTGAGTAATTGTCCCACGATGCGATCGCTCACACCAGAATCACCACTGTAACGACCCCGCGCAGGCGCTAAAGTATCGATTTCATCGATAAACACTACGCAAGGCGCAGCTTGTCTGGCTTTGGCGAATAATTCCCTGACTGCTTGTTCGCTAGCACCGACCCACTTACTCATCAATTCTGGCCCATTGACACAGATAAAATTGGCGCGTGCTTGGGATGCAACTGCTTTCGCCAATAAAGTTTTGCCAGTACCCGGAGGTCCCCACAGTAAAATCCCTTTCGGTGCTTGTGCTTTGGTTTGGGAGTAAAGTTCTGGATGCAGCAGCGCCCCTTCAACTGATTCCTGCAAAGTTTGTTTGATGTTCTCCAGTCCGCCAATTTCATCCCATGCAACATTGGGAGACTCTACTTCCACCGAACGCAGCACAGCAGGTTTAACTTCTTTAAGTGCTTGTAAAAAGTCGGACTGGTTGACGGTCATCGTATCTGGAATAATGGATTCCAGAGAAGGAACCTGACGGCGCAAAGCACTATAAGCTGCTTTTTGACAGACGGCTTTTAAGTCAGATCCTACAAATCCTACCGCACTGTCGGCGATCGCATCTAAAGATACCGAATCATCTAAAGGCATGGAACGAGTGAGAATTTGCAATATCTCCTTTCGTCCGTTTCGGTCGGGAACGCGAAATTGTACTTCTCGATCGAATCTTCCCGGACGACGCAAAGCCGGGTCGAGATGATCCGGGCGATTAGTCGCCGCCAAAACGATCACTCCTTTAGTTTGGGCGAACCCATCCATTAAACTTAAAAGTTGGGCGACCAGTCGTTTTTCCACTTCCCCTTCCACCTTACTGCGGTCTGGGGCGAGACTGTCGATTTCATCAATAAATACAATACAGGGAGCATTTTTCGCTGCTTTGTCAAAAATTCCCCGCAATCTTTGTTCCGCTTCTCCGTAGTATTTACTAATTACTTCCGGTCCAACTAAGGCAATGTAATTAACCCCTAACTCTTCCGCCAATGCGCGGGCAGTCAGGGTTTTGCCAGTACCGGGAGGGCCAACCAAAAGCACGCCCCGTGTTGGTTCCAGTCCGAGTTTAGCTAACAAGTCGGGTCGTTTTAAAGGAATAGCAATCAACTCTTTGAGTTCTTTAAGAACTTCTCCCAACCCACCGATATCTTTGAGAGAAGCATCATCCGGCGGTGTTACCTCCTCTGACCCCCCACCATCACCAGAACCAGAACTCGGTGGTGGCGGTTGCGTGCGAATGCGACTCGTACCGATATCGTTACCCGAATTACTGGGACGGGGAATACCTCCACTACGGGGAATACCTCCACTACGGGGAATATTACTCAAGGAACGAGTATTGAACTGCATTTCCGCCTGGATTTCTCCCTTGTCAATTTTTTCTTCTAAGGATTTGGCTAATTCTACCAATTGTTCAAACCCTCTGAATAAATCGCTCATAAAATTCCTCCTGAATTTACTGCACTAACTTGGCTGACCTAAAATAGGAGATTTGCCGCCCCTTTAATTCGCTCTAACGGTTCTACAGATCGAGGTAAACTTGGTAAGCAAACAATAGTTTGTTCGGCAAACAATCCCGGCTCGATTTTTACATCTGGGCTATAGCGGTTATGCACCACATAGCGCTGGGAAACTCCCATTTTTTTTAAAGAAGCTGTTAATCGCACTTGTTCGGCAATAATTGCTGCTTGCGCTTGCACAACCCCAATAAACTCTGTGTGTCGGGGGTCTTTTAATTTTTTCTGCGCTTGCATGACTTGCTGCCTTAAATTTCGCAACCGCCCCATTAAATCTACCCGACCCAACACATTTTGATATTTCATCCACAATTTGAATATCCAAGCTAACCAATCTCCCAAGGCAGTTGGCATTTCCAAAAAGCGCAGCAGATGACCTGTTGGGGCGGTATCTAAAATTATTAAATCTTGCTGCTTTTGGTCTAACAAATCCATTACTGTTACTAAGGATAACATTTCATCGATCCCGGGTAAAGCTTGCGCTACAATTTGTCGCCAAGCTTCTGGACTGTAAGCAATTTTGACTGCCCCTGTCTGAGATCCTTCGCCGCTAATCATTTCGGCTAATTCCCACAAGTAGTCGTTGCGGAATTGTTCTAAAACGATATCGGCATTTACTTCTTGACCGCTTAAATTAGGAGTTAATTGAGTGGGTTCGTGGCTCAATTTTTCTCCAAAGGCATCTCCCAAGGAATGAGCGGGATCTATGGATATCATGCGGATATTTCGATCGGGATAGCGATTGGCTAGCCCCCACCCAATTGCTGCTGCTACGGTGGTTTTTCCCACGCCACCTTTTCCGCCAATGAGGATAAGTTGGCGTTCTTCTGCGATAAAATCATTGAAACTGGGCAAAACTTTTTTTGGCCATTCTATCGGTGGTGGTGGCGCTAAGGTGACGCGATCGATTTTCTCAATTTGGTTAATAATCTTATCTAAAGCTTTACTTCCCAGAGGTTCTATCCCTTGTTGCGGTACAACAAATATAGGATGATTTCCTGGGAGTTTAAGGAATTTATCCAGTAAAATTTGTTGTTCGCTGTAGCGATCTAAGTCTAAATTCGATTGAGGCAAAATTCGGTTGATTAACAATCCGCCACAAGGGATTTTTAAGGTTTGCAAGCTGTCGATAAATCTTGCGGTTTCTAGCAGGCTCATCGGTTCGGCGATCGCCACCACCAAACAAGTAGTAAAAATCCCGTCTTGCAGCAATTTTTTCCCTTCTGTTAATTCAGATTTCATCTGAACTAAAAAGTTATCGACTTCATCTGCATTGTAGCTGCCTCTAAAACTTTGGGTAATTACCCGATGTTTTTCTTGAAATAATTCCAGGGAATTTAAAATTACATCTAAAAAATCTTTAATTCCCAACAAGTTTAAAGTGTGGCCGGAAGGAGCCATATCGACCACTACTCTGTCAACTACTTTTTCTGTAAGCAATCTTTGAATTTCTAACAAACCCATTAATTCGTCTAAACCAGGCCAATTTAAATCCCAAACAGGGGTTAAATCCTCTCCTTCAACAAAACTTCCCCGTTCGACTAAAAGTTCTAAAAATTTCCCGTATTTTGCCTTAAATTCTAAGAGTAATTTTCCCGCATCTAAAGCCCTGACGCTCAAGTTTGGTAAATCGTCTAAGGGTAAAGCTTTATCTTCTACTTTTACTTGCAATACGTCTCCCAGAGAATGGGCAGGATCGGTGGATATCAATAATATTTGTTCGTGGGGAAATAATTTAGCCCAACGCCGCGCAAACCCGCAAGAAAGAGTAGTTTTTCCGACTCCACCTTTCCCGCTAAACATTGCCAAGCGCAATGAGTCGTATTCGATTATTTCGTTGTTTGAAATGCTATGGTCGCTCATAAATTAATGGATTAGATAAAGTGATAAGGAGGCGCAGCTTCTCCTAGTTGTAATTGCCAACGGGGACAAGCTCTCTGCCAAGTGCAAAAGTGTGCTTCAAGTAATAGTTCGTCTTGGCGACTGACTAAAAGATAAATCCGCGATTCTTCACCTGGAGATGGAACGATAATGGCCGATGTATATATCTCGGTAATTAGATGAACTGCATTTTGCCATTCCGCAGTTTGGAGAATGTGAAAATCTTGCTGTGTTTGGTAGCGCTGTTTCTTCGCCAAAAAATACTGTCTGCCCCCGACTTCAGAGGGGATGGTTGGTTCCTCTAATTTTCGGGGAGTAAATTTTAAAGTGTATTCACCTTTACCATTGAGTTGGCTTAGCTTTTCTAGGTATTCATCAGCATAAGATTCTAGATGTGTGAGCAAATTTTCTTTGCATAGAAAAGATGTGCCGAACCGCAAGGGTAAAAGTGCCGTTTGGCAAAATACCTCCCAGATAACTCGGTCGTGGCGTAAAACCGCTTGAATTAATAGCGCGTCGTCTTTGCGGAGTGATTCCAAAGCTACTTCTGGTTCGACTAAAGCGGAGATTCTACCGCTACTAATCAAGCCGACTCGATCGGCAATGCCGATGGGTAAACTTAGCGCCTTGGTAGGTGTTTTCAAAAAAGCGTAACTATAGAGATTATACAATTCCATAAGCGGCAATCGAAGTAAATATTTTTGAAGAATTATAAACGGCTTCTTGAAGTTTTAGCAAAATCTTGAGCGGATTTTAAACAAGGGTATTGGCAGTTGATAATTCTCAGCTTATAATATTATAAACCACCTAAATTCACTTATGCAAAACATTCGCCCTCGTAGTATTATCCGGCCTAAAATTAGCAGTATGCCTCGCAATAAATCTGAGGCATCGAAACAGTTGGAGCTTTATAAGCTGGTAACGGAACAGCAGCGCATTCAGCAGGAAATGGTATTCATGGAACAGCGGATGCAACAGTTGAAACAACGGCTGACTGTTCTAGATAACCAGATTTTTAGTACCAAACAAACGATTGAAGAATTACATCCAGTAGTTCCCAGCAATCCTAAAGTTAGGGCTTGTCCGCCAATGGTTACTGAGTTCAATAATTTTCAAAATTTCTACCTAGAATATTAATATTTAAGGTAGAAGTTAAGCTAGAATTAGTAACTATATGGAAGAAACCCGCTCCGGCGGGTTTTTTGATTCTATAGGGAACAGTTAGGAAGAGTAACTTAGTTCGTGTTTAGACAATTTCTGCCGCTGTTTCTGATTCTTCTGACAATGCTTGAATCTTCAGCAATAGTTCTTCTTCCTGAATTTCAAATTCTTCTTCAGAAATATCGCCAATATCAAATGCCAACTGCAAAGCTAATAATTGTTTGTGCAAATTTTCTGTGGCATCGTATTCGGTATTGGCACGTTCTTGAATTTGTTGCCCTATCCATGCCAGACCGGTAATTGGCCCCATAATTGGAAATAGTAAAAGTTTCAGAGACATAACTCTGACTCCAGTTAAAAAAGTTGGGCGAATGTATAAGGAGCGGTAAAATTGTTGTAGCGAATTCTGAAGCGATCGCCAAATTTTTGGTCAATAGCTTCGACGCGATCGCTAAATTCAGCCTCCGCATCCCAAGAAATCAAATAAGCAGCGTTGTAAATCATTTCTTCGGTCATCGGGTCGTTTTCCACGACTTCTTTAGCCAAAGAATTTAATTCATCTCGGAAAGCTTGAATTACTTCCTGCTTGCGAAGCAACAAACCGTTTTCAATCATTTGACCGATATCAATGACTTCCTCCATACTCATAGTTTTACCTTCCATCGCATCGCGCTTTTGTTTCAAGTCTTTATTTGCAGAAAGTAGCGCTTGCAATTCTGACTTACTATCCCAAAGAACTTTAACGCTAACTTCTCGGCGTCCCGCTAATTTAGCGAATAAATCTTTTAGTTTATCCTGATGGGGTCTAGTCAATTGTTCTATGACAGTTTCCCAAGTTTTTATTACCATCCCAAAGCGCAAAGGTAGAAGAGTACGAAACCCTTCATTCATCGCTTGTTCTAAAACTCTTTCATGACAAATTAAATTGCGTCGAGAAGCTAGGTATTTTTCCTGTTTAGCGCTCGAATAAAGAAAGGTAAACCCCTCAATAATCGTGCTATATACTGGTTGCTTATCCATTCCTTCTAAGGCTAATTGTTCCGGCATAGAGTCAGGAAAAATGCCGTATAGGTAAAGACCACAATCCATACAATTTTCCAAAAATTTAACAAGCGTTTAACAGCCTTCCCAATTAGGCAGGCATAGATGTCAAAACCAACCTCAGCTTGGCATGAATGAGATTGAGTTGAGCCAAGCCTAAATCCACATTACCTTCTACCACAATGCCGGTATTTAAAAGTCGGTCAAGCAGTTCCAAAATAGAGGGATTGGTACTGCTTTCTCCCGGATAGTAACTTCCCGGCGACGGTAAAAGCGTCCCGAATTCTCCAAGATTTACATTGAGATCGGCAGGATCGACTTCAAAAATATCGCACAAATGGAGAACTTGCTCTGACAATTTTTCCAGGCTTTCAGCCGCTCTATCTAAATCAGAGTCAGTGAGAATTCCTGCTTCCATGCGCCGAATTATTTGTGCTTCCAGCAACTGGCGCACCAGTTCCACAACAGTTAACAGTAAAGGAGCTAAACCCGCTTTACTGTTAACTTTGTCAGCAGCGGAGAATACTTCAGTAGAATTTTCACAAGGCGTGCAAGTTAATGCCATGATGTAAGTTATTTACTGATTTTTTGGCGGCGAGGTTCAATGGCTGAAATTCTGAGGTGAGCAGCTTTATCTTTACTGGAATGACGCCACTTTTCTAGAGACTTGTTATTGTGCAAGCTCGGAATTTTCTGGCTGGTCGGGATATCTTTCATTGTTTTGATCGTAATCATATGCTTCCTTTGCACCTGATGGTAGTTGAGTATTGGTCAAAGCTTTGAGCGATCGCAGTTCTGTTTCTAAACTTTGCAATCGTTCTAGAAGTTGTTGATTTTGCTCCATCAAACCTTGAGATTTGCTACTGAGATAGGGGTCATTTTCCCACCAATTGATTCCCATTTCCCGCGCTTTATCAACTGAAGAAATTAACAAGCGAATACGGATGTGGAGAAGTTCGGTGGTGGCGATGGATACGGAAATATCACCAGCAATCACAATTCCCTTATCTAAAACTCTTTCGAGGATATCCGCTAAGGTAGAACCTTGAGTGGATGTAGTAATGGCTCGACTGGAGTTTGTCTGAGGACGTGTCGGAAGGATAGAGGAAGTCACGATTAGTTTGACTCAAAAAGGGTGAAAAAACGGTCTTGCTGATTGAGCAAGTTTTTTTGTAACAGAGAACTTAGCGCTGTTTCTGCTTGATTGCGACTGATGTTTAATGCCTTGCGAATTTCAGTTACGTCGGCAGTTTTTTTCTGTTGCAAGTAGCGGTAAATTTCTGGTTCGTGGGGAACTAAATTTTCTGGAGAAACGGTATCTGAATCTGGCAAACCAGGTGCAACAGCAAGGTCGATCGATTCGATTTCTATTTTGTTGAGTAGTTCCCAGAAAATAGTGGTAGCTTCGCTGAGCGATAAATTGGTACGCGAAAATAACACGTCAGCACAAATATCGCGGAAATCCGCATTGGATGGCTTCGCAAGGATTTCGTGTTCTCCACAGACTTTACCAATCATCAAACAAGACCGCAAACCAGAAGTTTTTTCTGCCCCTGTTTGCAAACGAAATGTTTTGACTAGCCGCACGATTAATAAAGCATCTTCGCGACTAATTCCCGTTTTTTGCACCAGGATTTCGGTTTGGGTCAACTCATCCGGTTCGGGCATATTAATGGTTACCAACCGATCCATTAAAGCATCCTGAGTTGAGTGGACGCCGCAATATTCTTCGGGATTGGATGTAAAAATAGCCCGAAAATGGGGATGAACGTGAAGATATTCCGGTTGATTGCTGCTGGGAGGTAAGGTGAGAATTTTTTCCTCTAGCGCGGAAAGTAAAACGTTGTTTACTTCGGGGCGGGAACGGTTGAATTCGTCATAAACTAAGGTGAATCCTTCCCGACAAGCCATTGTCAGTCGGGAATCTACCCAATTTTGCTTCAGTTCGTCTTCAACTTTGACAACGTTATGAATATAATTGTCTAGTAGTTTTTTGTGGGTGTAACCGGATTGACTGCCAATCAAGTCGGCACTTGTAAATTCGTCATCTCCGAAAACTAACATAATCGGTCTGGCTAGGCAGTTAGCCAGGTGCATCGCTAGGGTGGTTTTACCCGTCCCCGCAGGCCCGCGCAGGTGAACTGAAAAACCGGATTGCAGGTAACGCAGTGCGCGAGTGGCTACTTTCTGGATGGAAGGTGTAGCGACAAACTGACCTGGACGAACGCGCAGAACGGCTCTTTTGTTATTGATTTGATCGACAGTCATAGTTTAGAACGAGATAAGGTATGAGTATTGAGTTAGCCCGGTTGTGAATTGTAAATTTATGTGCTATAGTGTTAATACAGCTACACAATCACTAGGCTGAAAAGTTTGAAACAGCTTTTAACGGCGGTGAGACTAATCGTTGCTGCCTGTGGAGGGTAAAGAAGAGATTCTCCCGTAGAAGCAGGAAGCCCGAATCCGTAAGGTCGGGAATTGTGCCTCTAGACTGAGTTTTAGGCACTCAGTAGTTGCACAGAATGTCATTGTTTAAAACCTAAAACTCATTGTTGTTTTTGATTACTAACCCCCCGGTCTTACTAGAAAAAACAGCTAGCAGATTAGGGGGTTTTATATTTGAGATCGAGATTTCTCCGCAGCAACTTGTGTATTTGATTAGTTAAATCAATTCTTGGGCTGCTTTGGTGAAATCTTTACTTGCTTTGCAGAAGTAGTAGGAATTCCAAAAATACTGATAAACAGATCCCGGCGGAATTGACGTAGCTGCTGGTTTTGTTCCTTGGCTTGAGTCATCCGTTGTTGATGGGTAGCCGTTAAAAAATCGCGGCTATTTTGCTGCAATTCTTGGTGGAATTTATCCAAATTTGCAGCTTGTTTTTGAGCTTCATCCATCCGTTTTTGATGGGTAGCTGTTAAGAAGTCGCGATTTTCTTGTTGTAAATTTTGATGGAATTGAAACAGTTCTTCCGCTTGCTTTTTAGCTTGGGCGTGTCTTTGTGTTGTGGTATCCGACAGAAATGTTTGAGTCTCTTTAAATAGTTGAGCCACTTCCTCAGCTATTGAACGATGCTCCTGCCGGATTTTTTCCATTAAAGCCGTCATGAGGTTCTCCGCAATAATGCTAAATAACCGTTATTAAACCACACTCGCTGGTTGGGAGCATTCCGGCGACTGTGGTTAAAAGGAACTTCTGCTTTTCTCGCGCCTCGATCGTATAAACGCGGTAATTACGAATCCTTGGAAACAAAAGAAAAGCAGAAGGTTTACCAGAATTTAAGATGTTCTCAACCTTGAGATTGTAGAATCAACTCAATTCTTAAGCAGCAGGCATAGCAGCTGATTGAGTTAGACCAACGGCTTCAGCATACTTCAGATAAGTTTCTACAGAAGCGATCACGACACGAGCTTCGATAGCCAACAATTCAATACCGACTAGAGATACACGAGCCCAAGCATCTACAACAATACCTTTGTCAAGGATGCGATCGATAACTTCAGCCAAGCTAGAGGAAGAATTGGTTTTTTCTACAGCCATTGTTTTGTACCTTTACTCATTGTTGTTGTTGTTTTTGTCGGTGCGAGGCGTTTGTCTTTGCCTTTGCTTTCGACAATATGAATCTATCAATTATTTTTGGGGTTGTAAATACCTCGCCAAAAATAGATTATTAACAAGTGTAAATGTCATCTACGTATAATTACTATTAACCCTTAATCAATTGAGGGTTTACTGCTGATGTTGCGGTAAACCCTTTAAGGAAATATCTGTGCATTCGCCTTCACAATCATGACCCCCGTTGACCTTGGGGACAAAATATGATAATATATTTTTTGTTTGTTTTAGCGGAGCAAAATTGGCTTAATTACAAATATATCTGTTACTTACAAAAACTAAAATAATATCTCAGGACTGGCGAGACAGTCAGTGTTGTAGTTAAGTGATTGGTAATAGTTATAAATGTGGGCGCTCTCAGCCACTAAGACTGTTGTAGAAATGCAGTAGATCCTATTGTGGTCGAAATCTTGTCAGCTAAAGGGAGTTTAATCTATTTATATAGTCTGAAAAATATAATTGCTCGCTTACGGGCCAATAATTTTTAAGATCTAGTTCGGTTGCAATAGTATAAAATATCACGTTTTTCAAGACGGATTTTCGATTAACGGCATCATCCTCTGAGTGGTATTTCAGGAGTGCAGGTCAATCATCAGCAATCAACCGAACTCGATCTTTACTTAGTACACTGGTGTGGGAATTAACCTTTGACGACGCGGTTTTCAAATTCTGCGCGGGTTTCTTCCACTATTTCCAGGGCAAACTGATAGGTATTGCTATGCTCTTGCTTCAGCCAAGCTAAGAGGCGCGACAGTTGCGCGTTTCGCAAATCTAGGTCTGTCTGAAAAATGATGGAAGCCGCGAGAGCTTGTGCATACTGGTGAGCATGGCCTTGCTCGACAAACTTATCGGTCAGGGCGTTTAGTGCTTTCTGGCGAACGGGATCTGGTGTGGTTTCTGAAGGCATAGTTTTTGGATGAAACATCTTGAGATCATCCTATTGCACCACCCTGGTGACCCAGTATTGGCATCGTTACTGAAATTTGTCCGCACTAATTTAGGTGCTAGTTAATTAATTACGGATATCCCAGCACTAGACTACTTATTTTATGGGTGGGCCTTGGTCACTTGCAGGGCAATCGCGTCTGGTTTTGACTTGACAAAATATCATATCTGTGTTTTATGTATTAACTAATGCTCTAGACCATTAAATCAATATAAGGACGCAGCAGGGACTGGAGTTGAGACGATCGCACCTGGGGGACAATAGTGTCAACTCCAGTCGTTAAGTCAGGCATATATAGTATGCGATCGATCGTCTGACGGCGGGAAGTGAGTAAATGGAATACTGTATGAGATATTATTCTGCTTGAGAAAGAATCAAATTCAGTACATTCAACTCATTAGAAGTCAATAGATACTTATCGGTAAAAATCTTTTCCCTCATTTCCTCTAAACTGTAACTTCTAAACACCACAAAGGGGAAATCTCTATACTTGTGACCGATAGGCAGAGTTTTATCGGCTGGATACAGGTGGTGAATGTAGGTAGCCAGAATATCTCGAAATCTTTCGTCTTCTGCTTCTTCCGGGTCATCGGCAAAATATTTACTCATTGCTTCACCGCTAATAAAAGTAAATAACGGCAAGGCATAATATTGGTCAAGACGCTGGCTGTTTTGCGCTAAAAACTGGGTTTTGTCTCTATAATCGCGCACTTTATCTACTAATTCTATGGCATTTTTGATTGCCGATCGCAGCCGTTCAGGATAATCGGAACTGCGATGAATTTCTAGCATCTTATTCACCAGTTCTTTTGTGGCGTGGGTTGCTATTTCCATCAGCCGCATTTCGTAAGTTTCTTCTAATTTTTCTTCGGCAATTGGTACTACTAGCAAGCTACCATTAATATGACCGTGTTGGATGTTGCCAAAGTTGAGTAAATTATCAAATCCCTTGGCTATTAAATCTGAAAATTTGGCATTAAAAACTTCTCTTAATTCCAAATAGGGATAATTTTCAGACCCAGCAGAAACCCGGTTTCTCCAAGAAACCGGGTTTCTAGTTCTTGGAGAAACCGGGTTTCTAGAATTTAACACAAACTCGGCGCGACTGAGTAATTGTTCTAAACTTGTATAAACTTCTTGCAAAAGTTTGTGACTGGGAAGTCTGCGGTGTTCGTTCTTCAAATCTTTAATCAGATTAGCCATTTGTCCGCTAAAAGTTTGACCAGCCGATGATACAGATTTTCCACCGATGGGAATCATCAAAAAGTTTGACCGACCGAGTTGTCCGTAACCCTTAATGCGGGTCATTACACAAGTTTTGATAATTAGCAAGATATTCAATAAATTAATAACGCTTTCTCGTAAGGAAAGTTGTTTGTCATCAGCGGAATAGATGGCGCGATCGCACAAGTAAAAAATCAGTTCTTTTTCTCGATCGTCCAGCGTTTTTTCTGCGCCATTTTCGATATAACTACCGCGTCCTCTGTAAATAACTTGTATGATTTCCATCAAGTTACTTTCCACTCGAAACCGAGGTATTTCCACCAAGATATGTTTCGCCTTGGGAAACGATAAACCCCGACTCGCTGAGGAAGTCATGAAAATAACTTTTACCCGATTTTTGAACTGATGTATCTCTTGTTTATCTCGATCGGAAAGGTTGGCGTGGATTTCCAGGTAATCTTTATTTTTGACAAACTCTCCCCGCTGCTTTTGGATTTTTTCAATTAATTCTTGCAATTTGCGTTTATCTTGGATGTATACTAGAATTTGACCTGTATCCGGTTGTTTCCAGAGAGCGTTGATATCATCTACAATTTGCGATCGCACAGTATTTTTTAAATTATCTCTTTTCTCGGCAAAAGTATCTTCGTCAAACTTTACTGACTCGACAAATACCTTATATGTAACAGTCAAACTGCTAGCTGGATAAGAGTTAGCGTTGATAATAAGTGCTGGTTTTTCTTTAAACTCAAATTCCTGTGACCAAAGTGGCTCATTTGCTTGAGAAGATGCACGTCTAAAGAATATTTTATCAGGTTCTGGTGAAGGTTCAGATAAATGCTGCTGGATGACATTTGCATCGACGATCGAAGCATCGGCGACAATAACTTTAGTGTTAAAACCGTTTTCTGAATCGCTTAATTTATAATTACTCAAAATCCGGCTGATTCCATTTAAAAACTCAACGCCGCTATCATCGCCAGTGATTTCATCTATCATAATGAATAAATGCTTGATTCGCGCTGAAATTCTTCTCATTTCAGCAGGAATAACGTTACCATCGCGGGTATTGCGAGCGCTTTTGAAGATATTTTCAAAATACTCCAAAGTATTTTTGCCATTGGCGGTTATCCTTAAAGATTGAATACAAGCTGTGGCGACAATATTATTAGATATTTCGCATTCGATCGCTGTATGTATTGCTTCGCAAAGACAGGATAAAACTCCCTCGCATTTGCGATTTGTAGCGACAATTTCGTCTTCAGTTCTTCTTTCAAGTGCTTGCTGGCGAGAAGGTTGGCGTTGAATTTCCTGACTGGCGTCGATAAAATTAACAGCTTTTTGCATAAAGTTACCGCGACCTTTATTGGAATAATAGTTAACAACACAAGGCGGAAAGTTATCGGCGATGAGTTGGGAGTTCGTGTTCATGCAAAATATTTCATCATCTAAATTACCAGTTTCTGCGTCTTTGAATTTTTCGATAATGTCCAAATTGACTTGTTTCCTGGGACTGACGTAGAAGAAAAGAAAACCTTCATGTTTGCGCTCTTTCAGAAACTCTACAATTGCTGTAGTTTTGCCAATTCCCGGATTTCCAGTTAAGAATAAATAAGTGCGATCGCTATTGAGCGCATTTTTTATTAATTTAGCGTGAGGTTCCCTCAGTTCCAATGTCGAACTGAAGTTATCGATCTTTTCGGTATGAGGTATAATAGTTGTAGTGTCGCTGGGTATTTCTAATAGCTGCTTGACAAAATTTCTGCCGTCTTGAAAACTGCGACCTGCGTTTAACTGGATAAGATTTAAAACTTCATTTCGCGCTCGATCGATCTCCTGTTCTCTTGGTTCATTCCTGTAAATCTGCGAACAGGTTCTCAGTACATCTAAGTTTTCGGGACGGAGGGACATCGCGCCGATCCCGCGATCGCTATATCCCACCACATTAAACACCACCGATACTCGTTCGTTGAGGATATCAGTTTGGCATAAAAATTCATAAAAACTGCGAGCATAAGAACCTGCTTGAATTAACTTAGCACTTTCTTTATCCTCCCGCTTAAAAGCAGTAAAATACCGCGTCAAATTCTCTCCAAAATCAAAACCTAACTTATCGGTAGCACCTGTGTCTATCCGCAGTTTAGAAAAAACACTTTTTGAGCGTAAATAGCTAATCTCCCGCAGCAACAAACGCCGCTGATTCTGCATATCTTTATCTTCAAAATCCAAGAGGTCTTTAGCTGACTTGACAGAAAAGATAGATAAGTCAATCGCCAGAATTCTAAATTCCTGCTTATAACGCAACAACATCAGGGTGTCTGCTTTCAAAAACTCACCCTTTTGTTTGTAGCGATCGATATATCGTTTCAGGTTATTTATATTTATATAGTTACCAAACTGCGACAATAAATCTGTATATTCTTGTTCTTCACTTTTCGGATAAGTTTTGATGCTGTTTGCATCGCCAAAACTGCACTGGTAGTACAAAATTTCGATAGGCGATCGCTTGGTGTTATTCCATCTAGTAGATTTAATGTACTCCCCAAAAAAATTCAATCCAGACAGAAAACCTTTCTGCAATAAATATAAACACCATTTTTCAATTATTTGGATATCCTTCTGACTGATTACTTGCTCTTCACTCAGTATCCGCTGAAGCATTTTAGGAAATTGCAAGTGTTGCAAATCGCGTTGATACAAATTGCCGAAATTATGCTCGATCTGGTGATGTTGTATACCAGCAAGAATCCCGGTATTAAAACCTACTTCAAATAAACGACCCAAGTTTGCAGCAATCATTTTGCACTCCTGTTATACGTTGATGAGATCTTGTCGTATTTTTAGTCCGCCTGGGACTCAAGTCCCAGGCTAATAGCAAAAGTCCACTTTAGTGGACTGGAAAGCAATTTTGAGTCCACTTCAGTGGACTTGAGCTATGAGCCTGGGGTTTGAACCCCAGGCGGACTATCTCCATTTAAAACCCCCCTAACTTTAGTTAAAAATGCCAGCGAGTTAAAATTAACCTCCCCTCTCATGTGGTGAAACACGGATAACTTACTAAACGATTCTTCACCGATGATGTTCTCATAAGGATCGAGTTTTAAACTGATGTCGCTAGTTTTCTCGAATCGGGAAAAGTGAAAAAGTGTCAGATATTGTAAAATATCATTTTTCAACGGACTATCATCGTTAATTAACCCCGATCGAATGTCTCGATCGTCAAGAACGCCGGGATAAATGTTCAGCAGGGTAGAGTAGGAAATTACGCCGTTGTAAAAGCGATCGTCTCCTTGACCCACGCTAATCCCATTAAACAAATTGAAAAATACTACCGCTTCCTGCGCGGAATCTTGCGCTACATTCAACAATTCGGTTGTGTTCTGGATATAAAAAGAAGTTGCTTTAGGTTTTCCCGATCTTCGCACATAGTATTTATCAAAAAATACCGGATATATCTTGATGTCGTCGCGATTTCCCTTCAAATCCTCGATCAATGCAGGCGACATAAAATAGAGTCGATCGTCATTCTCATTTTGCGTTATATTCAGGTTACTCGTAAAAGGTGCTTGTGCAACATACAAAAAGTGTCGGTATCCCATGTTATAAAGATTGTTCACCGTGTCTATCAGAATCGGCGGATCGCGATACAAACGTTGATGTCGATAATTATCAGAAAAAGTTTTGATAATATACAACCGAATAGCACCATCATTTTGGCGCGTGACACCGATCGCTTCTCCCACCAAATTAGATATTCTATTGTCGCGATTTCTGTTACCTGTCCTGGCGTCGCTTTCCAAACTCGAAACAACAATAATCGCTAACTTATCCAGTGTTGGAGTATTTGCAGACTCAGTGAAGTGAAACTTTTTAGGTAACACAGAATACAAAGAATTAAGACCGTTCCTAATTTTGAAAGCGTCCGCACTGCGAACGCGAAAACCTTGGGAATTGCACCGATGGTTTTCGTTCAATAGATGACACAATGTTTTAGATAGATGCGCCACGAACTTTTCTGATGGTGCGCGGTTATTGTGGGTTCCCTCGTGCAATCTTACCATCGGAATAAACAACCTTTTTTTGGCAGCATCTAGCAATATCTTCAGGCAAATATAAGCCAACAAAGAAATGGTAAATCGATAAACAAAAGCTTGGTTATGATTAAATCCATTTTCGTCGTCTAAGCGGCGGTTGTTATAGCGAAATAATATCAACTTATTATCTTGCATGAAATAATTTTGGTAAGCATTCATACAACTTTCAGGAACCCACATCACTGGTAAAGCATTAACACCTGTGATATCGTATTGCATCCTGAAGTTTTGGCGTTCTTCAGTGGAAAAATAGCGGATATCTTCAATAGTAATACTAGCAGGTAGCTGACAAAGAGCATTTCGTTCGACGTGCATTTCGTCAATCGAAATGTATCTCAGACATTCTTTGGGATTGCGTCCTACAACTTCTCTGAAGAAAATACCGTTGAAAATTTGGTTTGTGTCGTTTTCTAGGATACCTCTTCTCACACTAATCTGGATTGGATAGGTTCTCTTTGGTAAAATAGTTTGTCTGTCTAGAAAGTCTTTCAGCAATTCCCTTAGTCTATTTATTTTGTCTCGGACATTATATTCATTGAAACCTCGGACGATCGCACTTAAGCGGCTGTTTTTTCTATCTTCATTATTACCCTGAAAATCTGATAGTATTCTTTCAAAAGCGATGATAGGGTTATAATTTAGGTCGTCATTAGGATTGTAATCATCTAGGTTCGGGTTATTGCACGCAAAGACAAAGAAGTACAAAAAAGCTAGCTTTAATAGCTTTGCTCCAAAGTTGTTAGGATTTCTTTCACGTTCCTGATTATGCTCAGGACTTTCTGGATTCAGTAAATTGAGATTGTAATCAAAAACTTCATCACCCCCGCGTGCTTCAACTGAATTACCAAACTTCATTTTGAAGCCAAAAGTAAATTGGCGTTCTCCCTGGCTAGTGTTTGTACTTTCTCCCAAATTACCTGTTACAATGGGAATGATGGGAAGAGAGTCTAATACTTCCGATCGCGCAAACACATCTTTGTAATTAATCGGCGCTCCAGCATAGCTCACATCGTAATAACTATCCGGTCTGTCCTGGTTCAAGTATTCTTCTATTAGTCTGAGGCGGCGAATCAAATCTTGCAGATAAATAAAGCCTACACTGTTTTTATTATCGATATTATCTCTGATATATTCCAAATACCTTATCTTCGCTTCTTTCTTGAGTTTACCGAGAGCTTCTGTGTCTACAATTCGCTTCAGGCGATTGAAGTCAGAGCGATCGTCTTCTATCTGATCTTGAATGCGATCGAACAGTTCTTCCCGATCGGATTGGCTGTCAAAAGTAACTCGATCGTCAATATGATTTGACAATCCATCCTGCAAATATTCTGGAAATCGATCGATCTCCCTTACCGTAATAGTAAGTTTGTGAAATTTCAGCAGCGAATCACTCCCAGTCAGGTGGCGATCGACACAAAGTTTTTGCTTGAGTAAATCAGGCGAATGTCTGTTAAAATTATAAGTAAAACCCAACCTACTTGAATTTCCATCGAAAGAAGTTAAAGGAGTAACTAAGTTAGCAACAAACTCCTCAATCGAAGTATTTTGCCCTACACTAGCTTTTAGTTGCTCTTGCAAACAATCTCTGATTTCTCGAATCAAATTGCGAAAAATTTCTTGGAATTCCGGAGTAAAATTGATAGTAGCAGAACGAACACCATTAGGAGATGAGAGAGGATTTTGCACTTGTAAAGAAGCGACCTGACTGGCTACAGTGTCAATATCGATCGCCAGCCGCTGACCGTTTTCTGCTACGCGAAACGAATTCTGACCTCTTAAACATTGTAAAATTTTTTGTAGTAAATCCCTGTAGTCTACATAGATCGGATCGTTGTCACCCTGTTCTAAAATGTTCATATTTAGCTTGCTTTGCCTGATCTTATTCATATTCAACCACTAGAGGTAGATGTCAGTCAATGGCTGAATTTGTTAAATCAGCTACATAAACATACTGAGAAACCGGGTTTCTTGGCGTGATTCCTAAATATTTATAGTTTTCTATCAGAAGTGAGAACCACAAACTTGCGAATAGCTGTACCGTTACAATAAAGAGCTAGCAAGTCATTTATGCAGATTAATACTCCAGATTGGGTCAAACACGCCGTTTTCTACCAGATTTTTCCAGACCGCTTTGCCAGAAGCAAGCAATCTCGCAAGCGCCTGTTAAAGAATGCCTCTTGGGAAGCTTGGGACGATATGCCAACTCTACAAGGCTACAAAGGCGGCGATTTGTGGGGTGTAATGGAACAACTGGATTATTTACAGGATTTGGGGATTAACGCCATTTATTTTACCCCCATTTTTCAATCGGCTAGCAATCATCGTTACCACACTCACGATTATTACTTGGTCGATCCGATGTTGGGCGGAAATTCTGCTTTTAAAGAATTGCTAGATGCCGCCCACAAAAGGAATATTAAAGTTGTTCTGGACGGGGTATTTAATCATGCCAGTCGCGGCTTTTTCTTTTTCCACGATATCTTAGAAAATGGCCCTCATTCCCCTTGGTTAGATTGGTTTAAAATTGAACGTTGGCCGCTATCTCCTTACAATGGTGAGTACCCTGCTAACTATGTGGGTTGGGCTGGCAATCGGGCGCTACCGGAATTCAATCACGAAAATCCCGAAGTGCGGGAATATATTATGGAAATTGCCGAATATTGGATTAAATTCGGTATTGATGGTTGGCGTTTAGATGTGCCGTTCGAGATAAAAGTGCCTGGTTTTTGGCAGGAGTTTCGCGATCGCGTCAAAGCCATCAACCCAGAAGCCTACATCGTCGGCGAAGTTTGGGGAGACTCCCGCCAATGGTTGGATGGAACTCAATTTGATGGCGTGATGAATTACCTATTTGCCGCACCGACGATCGCATTCACAGCAGGCGATCGCGTTGACATCGAACAAGTACAAGATCGTTCCTACCAACCTTACCCGCCCCTATTTGCCAAAGAATACGGCGAAAAAATTCAGCACCTATTGCAACTATACCCTTGGGACATCCAACTCACCCAACTTAACTTATTAGCAAGTCACGATACAGCGCGGCTGCTTTCCATCGCCAAAGACGACAAACCCAGTGTAGAATTAGCAACATTGCTGCTGATGACATATCCGGGTGCGCCCAGCATTTACTACGGCGATGAAGTTGGCTTACCGGGTAAGTTAGATCCCGACTCTCGGCGCGGTTTTCCTATGGAAGCCCATTGGGATATTTACGTTCTCAAATATCACCAAAAACTGATTGCCTTGCGTCAGAAATACCCAGCCCTCCGCACCGGTTACTATCACATTTTATATGCAGAGGGAACAGTTTATGTGTTCGATCGCATTCTGGGAAATGAGGAATTAATTATTGCCGTTAATGTCGGTACAGCACCTGCACAAGCCAGCTTTGAAGTAACTGGTTTGCAATCTCAACCCAGCCAGTTATTGTACGGTGACTGCGAGGTATCCTGGAGCAACGACGAAGAAAAATCCAACCAACTAACGTTGAATATTCCCCCTCGTACAGGCTGTATATTGGGAGAAGAGAGGGGCTAGGGACTAGGGGTTAGGGGTTAGGGAAGAGGGAAGAGGGAGAGGGAAAAGGGAAGAGGGAAGAGGAGGAATTTTTGAATGATTGACTTTCCCTAACCCCTAACCCCTAATCCCTAACCCCTTTTTGAATTTTGACTTTTGACTTCCCCTCTCCCCCTCTGCCATACCATAGTAAGCACGAAAATCCCTATTGCGGAACCAAGACGGTATCAATAACGTGAATAACACCGTTGTCAGCTTCGATATCGGATTTCACAACAGTAGCATCACCGACCTTGACGCCATTAGAGGTATCAATCTTGAGGTCTGAACCTTCAAATGTAGTAGCCTTGTCCAGATTCATCACATCTTTAGACATCACTTTGCCTTCGAGGACATGATAAGTCAGAATCTTTGTTAATTGAGGAATATCTCCCAGAAGTTTGTCTATAGTTCCTGTTGGTAGGTGGGCAAAAGCTTCATCGGTCGGCGCAAATACGGTGAAAGGGCCAGTACTTTTGAGAGTATCTACCAAACCAGCTGCCTTAACCGCCTCTACCAAAGTGTTGAAAGAACCGTTTCTAACGGCGGTATCTACAATGTCTGCCATGTATTTTACCTGTTTAATAAATTTCGGAATTAATGCAAGCTTTGGTGCAGTTAATGACCGGCAACTAATGCAGGCATCAACACGGTATCGATAACGTGAATAACGCCGTTGTCGGCAAGAATATCTTGTTGAAGCACTTTGGCATCATTCACTTTTACGCCGTCTGAGTTGTCAATTGCGATTATCGAGCCCTCAAGTGTGGGAGCTTCATCTATCTGAAGGAGGTCATCAGACCTAACATCCCCAGGCACGACATGATATGCCACAATTTTCTTGAGCTTGGGAATATCTTCCATCCAGGAAGCTATCGTGGTAGCTGGAATTTTGGCAAATGCTTCATCGGTCGGTGCAAAAAGTGCCAAGGAGCCAGGACTCTTGAGAGCGTCTAACAAACCAGCGGCTTCCACTACAGTCAGCAAAGTTTTGAAAGAACCGACGCTAGCAGCAGTCTCAACTAAATCAGCCATGTGTTTTCCTTTAATGAGTTATGCCATTAATGAATAGCAATAGGAAAAGTCATGCTGCATCTTTCAAGAGTTTGAGATGAAGAAGCTATAGCTAGGGGCTAGGGGCTAGGGGCTAGGGGCTAGGGAAGAGGAAAAATAGAAGAGGGAAGAGGGAAAAGGGAAGAGGGAAAAGGGAAAAGAGAAAAGATTTATTCTCCCGCTCCCTCACTCCCCCACTCCCTCTTCCCTCTCCCTCTTCCCCTAGCCCCGACGCCCTAACCCCTAGCCCCTGTACTGGCTCAACTGCTGGCAACAAAGCCCCGCTGTCGCAGCTGCTGCATGAAAAAGTCTTCCAGTGAGGGGCGGGCTAAATTTAAAGAAATTATTTGTGCCTGCATCGCGTTTATACTGGCGACAAAATCCTGTAGTTCGCCCTGTAAATGACCTTTCCAGCTGTTTTCTTCAAAGTCTAAGTCTGGTATCCATTTTTTAAGAACTTCCGAGTTACCGCCTTTGCCTTTGACGTAGTATAAGTCTGCGGTGCCTAGCAGTTCATCCAAAGAGCCGATGCAAATTAATTCGCCTTGGGCTAATATGGCGATGCGATCGCAGATCATCTCCACATCCGACAATACGTGAGAGTTGAAAAAAATCGTCTTGCCCTGTTCTTTGAGCGATAAAATAATCTCGCGGATTTGGTAGCGCCCCATCGGATCGAGTCCTGACATCGGCTCATCCAGAAACACCAATTCCGGATCGTTGATTAATGCTTGCGCCATCCCGATACGTTGCATCATCCCTTTGGAATATTGACGCAATTGTTTTTTCTTAGCAGCTGACTGGGCAAGTCCTACCATATCTAACAGTAGGGGGATGCGCTCTTTTTGTACCGACTCCGGGATTTCAAATAATCCGGCTGTCATCTGCAAAAATTCCCAGCCGGTGAGGTTGTCGTAGTAATAAGCATTTTCTGGCAGATAACCGATGCGTTGTTTGACGGTGCGATCGCCCAACGGTTCTCCCAAAATTGTCGCACGTCCGGAAGTCGGACGCACAATACCCAGCAGCGTTTTGAGCAGTGTAGTTTTTCCCGCACCATTTTGACCCAAAAGCCCGAAAGTTTCGCCTTTATAGACTGTGAGCGTACAGTTTTTCAGCGATTCGATTTTCTGGTTAAGCCAGAAGCCAGTAAGGTAGGTTTTGCTTAGCTCATAGGTTTGCACGACCGGCTCGCGTCCAAGGACAATGGCTCCTTCTGGGGAATCTTCAACGAAAGTCATAGGAGTTCGGCTATATACGGTAACTGAGTGTGATTATTCATTATTTTGCAACGATCGTCTTTCCGATAATACGGGACAATTGCCAGCGTTTCTCGTCTCCAGTTAAAATTTCAGCATTCTAGGTGCGATCGTACCAACATCTAATTTGACTCATTTTTAGATAATTTTCACCATGTTTAGTTATGAATAGCAACCAAATCAGACAAAAATTTCTTTCATTTTATGCTGCTAGAGGTCATCAGATTTTACCCACAGAATCTTTGGTTGCTAACTCTCCCGATTTAATGTTCCAAACTAATCTTTGGACATTGCCATTTCATCCAATTTCTCTGGGACAGCGATACTCGCCATCGAATCATTCTACAATTTTGCAAAAGCATATTTCTCCCAATTTGACTGTTCTTACCGAGCGCCATCTTACCTTTTTCGAGATCTTGGGTAATTGCGGCAACTATTCTCAAGAACAGGCATTAAGTTGGGCTTGGGAACTTTGCACGGAAGTTTATCAACTGCCACCGGAGCGATTGGTGGTAAGTGTACGTATAAATGATACTGAAACCTTTGCCATCTGGCGCGATCGCATTGGCGTACCCGAACACCGAATTATTTTCAGCAACCAGAATTTTTGGCGCACTCGTCCGCACGGTCACTGCGGTCGCAACACCCGCATTCACTACGATTTTTACCCAGAACGAGGCTATCAATCGGTTGCATCAGAAGAGGATATCCAATTTCAATCTAAAGATAAAGAATACTACGATCGCCCGGACACGCTTCATTACCTTTTACCAGAGGAAGATTTGCGATTTCTCAGCTTTTACCATCTGGTTTTGATGGAATTTGATACCGAAAAGTATGTCAATAAGCTAATTCCACTTCAGCGTAATTATATAGATGCGGGTCTAGCTGTAGAAAAGCTAGCAGTTATTCTTCAAGAAGTATCTAACTTCTATGAGACTGACTTAATATTTCCCATCATTGAAACTGTTGCTGAAGTTGCTGGAGTTGATTACGAGCGAGCCGATGCCTGGACTAAGATTTGTTTAAAAGTAATTGCCGATCAAATACGTGCAGCTGTGTACTTGAGCGCCGATTGTGTCCCTAAACCGCCACATTTCTGGAACCATCCTATCCGTAAGCAAATTAAAATATGGTTAATGCGTGTAGTATTGCACGCACAACTGTTAGGCATTGAACATCCTTTTGTGAAATTGCCGATCGCTACTACCATCACTTTAGGAGAAAAATTTTATCCCCTTTTGCGACAACAACAAAATGAAATTACCGCCTTCCTACAAGACGAAGAATCTTACTGTTGGAAACAACTCCAAACCGCACGAGAAAAAGGTATTGTTACTGGCCGAACGATCGAGCAATTTTTCCACACCTACGATTGCTCTATAAAAGATATTCAAAGATGGGCTACTCAGCAAAGTTTGACTCTTGATTTTTCAGAATACAATGCTATTTTAGGGCCAGAAATTGATTGAATTTTATCGAAATAATACAGTAATCTAGTCCTAAAAAATTTCAGTCAATGACTTTTTACACTTGGTTTGGCTAATCCCAGCGCGTCAGTCCAGTAAAAGAAGTTAAGAAATCATTTTTCTAAACACCTAAAAAATTCTGGATCGCCTCAAAATATAAATCCATCCCCAGTAGCATCAAATTGTTGTGACCGGCTTGAGAAATCAGCAATATCTCTTTGTCCTGTGCAGCAGAAGAACGATGCAATTCCAGCGCATCTTCTACCGGAATCAACACATCATTTTGACCGTGGATAATGAGAGTTCGTGTAGTAATTTGGCTCAATTTGAAGGCGTTGCCACAGCCATCGCGCTCTTCCTCTGCTCTTTTAATTATTACTCCGAAGCGGGATAGTAGCGCGAAAGTATCTGCAAAGCCGCTCTCAATAATCAGTCCTGCCAATCGATCGCCTGCATACCTCGCCACTTCGATCGCAGCCGCGCTGCCAAGACTTCTACCCATAACATAAAACTGCTTTGGACTCAAGTAATGAGACTGGAAAATCTCACCAACCGCATCGAACACAGTCACAGCATCACTCAACAAATTGCTAGCTGTAGGCTTCCCGTCGCTCGATCCATATCCACGATAATCCATCACCAGCAGAGTGATGCCTAAGTCCACGTAGATCTGTGCCAGTTCATCGTAATCAGCAGCAATTTCCCCATTACCGTGAAAATAAACGATTGCTGGCGAATCGGTTGATGCTGGGTGCAATCTTCCCGTGACGGCGACACCGGGTTCAACCTCCACAGCAACCGGGTAGACAGCTGGAATGTTCGAGCTAAAGTTGTAATCTCGTCTGGGATGGAAGATTACCTGCAATATATCAGGGCGATCGAGAATAGGATGAGTCATGTTAGGCCATTATCTCAATTGACAACTCCCCTGCCTGAAGGCGAGGGGATTCTTGGTTTATTGGGATAGCTTATGCTACTTGCCCTCCCCAAAATTCACTGCGATGTGCCCCACCGCTGTATATCCACGTTGCAAAACCACTTGCGCGGCTGCAACATCTCGATTTGTCTCATACCCACATTCAGGGCATTTATGCACCCGCTCAGATAGATCCTTTTTGCCTGTATGCGTCTGACATCTAGGGCAAGTTTGGCTAGTGCCATTCGGGTCTACTTTGGCAAAGTATGCACCTCGCTTAAAGCTCACATAACCCAAAATACCGAGGAACTGTCCAAAGCCTACATCAAATGTATGCTTGCATAGCATTCCGGCTGACATGGCTTTGAGGTTTAGATCCTCGGCAAATATAGTTTGTCCTTGGTTGCACAAATGATGAGCGGTCTTAAAGTGAAAATCTTTGCGACTATTCGAGATGTATTCGTGGTGTCTGGCAATTCGACGCTGAAGCTGACGAAATTTTCTAGACCCTTTCTTCTTCCGTTTCAATTGACGTTGCAGCAATTTCAGCTTGAAGAGCCCATCCACAAAGAATCGAGGTCTATCGATCAACTCCCCGTCTGAAGTTGCCAAAAAGTGTTCCAGTCCTAAATCAATCCCTAATCCATGACCTGATGGTGAAGTTTGAGGCACTTCGACATCGCACTGCAACGCGAGCATGGCATAGTAACCAGAAGCCCGCTTAACAACGCGAATTTGTTTCACCTCGAACCCTTCAGGAATAGGGCGAGACAAGTGCATTTTAACCAAGCCAATCTTAGGCAGATTAACCCAATCCTCATCATTGAATCGTTGCACGGATTTCAAATTCAACTGAGGGAAAACAAATGAGCGCATCCGTTTTTTAAATCTGGGGAATCCATACCCACGATCCCACATCGCCACAAATGCCGACTCTAATTGGCGTAACACTTGTTGCAATACATGAGTGTGAGGTAGTTTCAATTCAGGTATTGATTTCTTTGCTTCTGCCAGTGTTTTGCACTGACGAGCAAAAGTTGGACGTGGTGCATCAACAGGGATAATGTATTCCTGCTTGATGCTGCATGAGTCGATCTCACACTTGCGAGAGTTAACCCAATCCTTTCGTTCTCGCAAGGCATAGTTGTAGACCTTCCGACAAATTTCTAACCAGTGGTCGAAGGTTTCGCGTTGCGCGTCGGTGGGAATAAGCTTGTACTCGTAGGTTAGATTCAACATCCCACTATTATAACACCTGTCTGAATAAACGAGCGTGTATTTATTCAAAATCCTCGTGGTGGTTGTAGATTTTGAAAAGCCGCTCCTTTAGGACGGGGCTTGTATCCCATTCTTTCGATCGGACATAAAATCGAAAAGGATTTGCGGAAAATTGAGAGGCAACAAATGGAACGCAAAAAAATCGTGGCAATTATCACCGGCGCAATTTCCTTAATTCTAGCGATCGCCTACCTATTCCTTGTGCAACTGCTAGATTTTCGCGGCCCAATGCAACCCGCACCCCTCAGCCAGCTACCCACAGTAGCAGAATATATTTCCTGAACTACTCCGGCTATGCTTTAGGTATAGCCGGAGCTTCGTTTAGGGATTATAAGAGAGGTGGTTATAATTTGGAATCAACTGGTCTGAATAATGAGCGCTTAATAGCTTTAATCATCTTGATTACTTTGGCTTACACCAGTTCCATCATGTCTGGCGAAAAAATCAAAAAGAAGGGAGTAGTTAAATATGTGGGTCGCGTGAAAGAAAAACGAAGAATGCAACGCCACCATAGCAGCTTTTATATTGGTCTACACGGCTATGTTTGGGCGGAATCCCTTGATTTTTTTAGTGAACAAACTGCTAAATAGATGTCTTTAAGTCCTCATAAATTACCTGATTATCAAAGAGGTCGTCGCGCCGAGATCCTTATTCAGTCTACCTTTGAGCTATAGTTGTCGCCCCGTCAGCCCTCGATACGAACAGACAAATTTTCGCATCACTGTACCGCTGCAACCGCACAAGAAATCAGAAACAGCGTCACAGCATAGTTGACATCGGTCTGCAAACAGATTTTGTCGGTAGCAAAGGCGATCGCAGCCAATTGCGCCTGACTGCGGGCTACTCATTTTCTTTTCGATCCTAAACTCTACTGCCCTCCAGAGGTACTGCCTTTGTAGACTCCAAGTGGGTAGCCTTAATCATATGATAGCCAACCATTAGCTGTGTTAGCGCCAGGGGATAACTTTCCAGAGTTTCCCCAGTTGTACCGATCAGCTTGCCAAGTTCTGGGTTGCCTTCGAGGCTACAGAAAGGCAATAAGTCAGGTATTTCATTACAGATAATCTTCTCTATCTTGCTAACCTGTTCCTTAGTCGCGTGACTATCCACTTCCAGAACATCAACAGGTTTACCCATATCTCGATCGAGTTCTAGCCGAATCGCTGGCATCGAATCCACTTTGCTTTGCTCCAAAATTTCTGTAAAATCCGGGTGCGGTACAGTCGGTCTGAGTACCAACCGTACATTCAGGTGCGAAGCATCTTCCCCAGAAGCATCTTTAGGCGGGTAGAAACTCACCACCACATCTGCCCACTGGCGTTGCGGACGGATAAACTGTTCCGAATCAGGTTCCCGTTTTTCCATTTCCGCAAGAACTTGTTCCGCCGTGTAGCCCCGCTTCATCGTATCTCGCTTCACCTTCCAATTAGCACGCAGGGATTCTGGCGGAGCCAGGTACACCTTGACATCGTAGCAATCTCGTGCTATCCGCGTTGAATAACCGAGCAATCCTTCAATAATCACAAATTTGCTGGGCTTGATATACTGTGGCGGTTCAAACGTCCCTGTTTTGTGACTGTAAACCGGCTTGAGGATCGGTTGTCCGGTTCGCAGCAAGCTGAGGTGCTGCTGCATGATATCTATATAATTGCAGTCCGGGTGCAGTGCCGTGATCCCAATCTCGGCACGCTGACTCCTGTCGTAGCGGTGGTAATCATCCGTGCAGATCACCGTGACATTATCTGGCCCCAACACCTGTGCAATACCTTTAGTCAGCGTTGTTTTACCGGCGGCGCTGTCGCCAACTATGCCAAGGATAATGGGACGAGAAGTCATAGTTCTTGCTCTACTGATGCTAAAAGAATTCTTAATAGATTTAATTTTATGAGTTTATGGGTACGGGGATCAATCCTCGCTATGACTTTCTATGTCAATCTCTATAACAATGCCCAAGTCCGATCGAAATATAACTCAACACTCCTTCGCGCCAGAAAAGTGGATCGATACTCGCTCCTGTACTCTAGGTTGTCTGGGCTATGTAGCTGGAATCTTAACTTTGCCAATCGTTGTATTTCTGACGTTGAATACACCTGATGCCAGAAAGCAACGGTTTTTGGAGCGCAAAACGAATGAATGTCAGCGATGCGACCTATCTAACCAGGATCTATCACTCAGGCAGTTTAACAATGCAGATTTCTCAAAAGCAAATTTGCAAAATGTGGTTTTAGGAGGCGCTAAATTAAGGAACGCAAAATTTTCCTATGCTAATCTCAAACACTCTGTTCTGCGGCAAGCTAATCTAGAAAATGCAAATTTTGATGGTGCGAATTTGTCTCAAGCGGATTTTCGTTGTGGTGCCGGGACTTGCACCTATCTGAGCGGTACAAGCTTTAAAAATGCAAATTTAACAGGGGCTAATTTTCAATCTGTTGGGTTCACACCAGTAGGTGAGATAGGGTTGCCAAATGTTGATTTCACAGGAGCAGATTTGAGGGAAGCAAACTTTAATGGTGCGAGCTTAAAGGGTGCCTTGCTGGAACGAGCCAAATTCTGTAAAACAAGGATGCCGGATGGAAAAATTTCCAACCGAGACTGCTAAATTTACAGTTTCATTCTCCTCTATACTCTAGGCAATCTTTGGTGGCGAATGCCCACCCTACACAAAATTTTTATTTAAAAATTTGCCAATCAACACTGTAAGTGACACTGAAGAAAAAGTCATCGTAATCAATATACGATTCGCTAGAATTTCCGGTCGTTAAACCACCTCTAACGCTTATTTGGCTATCGCTCGATACTTGGTAAGTTAAGCGCCCTAGCAGGCGCTGATAATAGTCTTCGCGCAGTGTCTTAGTGTAGTCGAGAAAGCTAAATTGGTAATCCAAACCAACCTGTAAATTCTTTTGCAAATAGTAGCTAAAAGAAAGGGATAAATAATTGATAATTCGACTGCGGCTATCCGGATCGGCAAAACTGAAACGAACGTCGTAGTAAGAATCCAGAGCCAGCCGTCGAGTCAGCCAATCTCTTCGAGAAAGGGACAGGTAAGCGGAATGTTCGTTTAAAAAGCGATCGCCATTACTTGCCCTAAAATATTGTTGATTGCTCCAACCTACTTCGCCGAAGGTATTAGAGCCAATTCGTTTGTTAATACCGGTTCTGAATCTGACAAAATTGTAATCGTACTGCGATTCATTCAGATAGCGAATTAGATAACCATCGATCGAAGTAGTTAAATAAGTTCCCTTTCTCAACATTGGTGCCGACCAGATCGTTACGCTGGGAATAAACTGGCTATCTGAAATCGGATCGACCCCAGAAAAAACGTTGCTGGTGTAAAAATAACTGATTCTGGGCACTACATGGATAATTGGCTGAGGCTGACGTGGCGGCACTTTCCTTTCCCGCAGGCGCAGCCTACCCAAATCTGGATCGTCTTCCGTTGCAGAAGGTTGCGACTGTTGTTGTGTTGGTGCAGGTGTAGAGGTGGGGGAAGGCGATGGTGTTGGTTGAATTTCTTGTGCAGGCTTTCCGGCTGGCTGCTGCGCCAGAGAAGCACGATCGATCGAACTAAAATCAGACAATGCTTCTAATTCTTCTAAAGTTGCTACTACGTTTAGCCGCTCATCAATATCGAGATGTTGATTAATTATCGGAACTTGCAAACTGGCGCTACTCAAGTCTGCTGCGGAAAAGCTATATGCTGAAGATATTGCGGCTGGGGACAGTCGATCGTCCGAGCTGCGATCGCCCCTTGGAAAAATAATTTGTTTCGCCAGTAGGTTAGCTGTATCGGTTTGTGGAATATGAGAGTGTATTCTTAGCACCTTTGGGATTACAGGCGTTGTCAGAGATGGCGCACCTGCTTCAGATAGCCTTCCATAAGGTGATAGCTGCCATTGGGAATCGGTTAACAACCTCACGCATTGCGTCAGAAAGTTCTGTTTGGAAGTCAGGGAAATGCTACTTGGCGTCGAAGATTCGGACTGGTGGCGAAGAAGCGATCGAGTGTAGGGAGATCGAGCAGTTACAAAGCACTCCTTATCGTTTATCCGTTCAAAACTAGAGGATATCTTTGAAGCCAATTGGAGAGAAGAAGCAACTTCCCGATCGCCAAATGGATCGGACGCGATCGCCGCCAATCCAACAGAAGACCAGACTGCGCTACTCGATACTAACAAAATCGAAAACGCGAAATATGAGCCCCATTCCCCTTGCACCTTTGAGAGGCGGTGCTTGCAAAGCGAGACATTTCCTGTCTTTTCCATTTCTGAACAGCATTCAAAATCAGTCAGTCGCACAAACTTAGATTGTGGCTTGAAATTACCAGCAAATAAAGATCTTTTTACTGTCAAAACGTCACCTTTAGCAAAGGGTGTTTCCTTAAGCCATACTAGCTCGTGGGCGTAGCGCTTTCGCTGATAGCTGGTGTATTGCTTGAGGAGTATAGCTTTAGGCTGAAATTTATTCAAAGTAGATTTTGAATCCCCCTCAGTACCATCGATTCGATCGCACCCGCTCCACGAGTTAGATCTCTAGATTAAAAAATAACCTATAAAGTGATAATAAGAGTTTTTTATGCTTTTCTGGTGAGTATAGCTGCTTTTTACTGCCGTTTACTCCCCTTTATACTCCTTAACAATTAGGCGTTTCAGTAATGATTTTGTAGGATGGAAGTAAAGGGTTTGCCTTTATCGGCTTTGGTATGGGTTAAATATTCCAACTTTGGGAAAGATCCATGTCTCATAAATTACTTCTGCTCCTGGGCTTAATTTTGTGGAGCATTATGACACTGCCTCTACCTCCAGAGGCTAGTGCGGAAATGCCATTAACTAAAGCCGTTATTCAGAGCCTACGCAACCTAGTGCGGTTAATCCCACAAAATCAAACAGGGCGTCCGGCCCGTGTATCCGATCCGGTGAACCCTGGAGATTCCTTGGCTACAGGTCGAGAATCTCTAGCAGAATTGCGCTTCAATGATGGTTCTCTGGCACGGGTTGGCGAACAAGCAGTATTCCAGTTTTTGCCGAATACGCGAACCTTTCGATTGTCCAATGGTACCGCACTACTCCTGATCCCGCCAGGACGCGGTACGACCCGCGTGCAAACTCCCAATGCCAGAGCTGGAATTCGGGGATCTGCTTTATTCGTGCGCTACAACCCCGAAACTGACACCACAGTCGTAGGAGCCCTGACAGATAGTAACATCGAAGTATTTAATCAAAATAGTTCCCAACGAGAGGGGCTGCAAGCCGGTCAGCTTGCTGTAATTGTTAAAGACAGAATAGAGCGTGTATTAGATTTCGATCTCAGAACATTTTATGAAACTAGCGGTCTGGTAAGAGGACTAAACCTGACTCAGCCTGGAGATAAAACTAATCCAGATGCAGCAATAGCCGAGGTTCAATCCGAAACTTCTGCCGCCGTTACAGGACAGACTCCCATCACCGGTAATGACGTAATTGAAAACCCAAATTTCATCCAGCTGCCTGCCACTTCATCAGATTTAGCCAATCCTGGTAGCAGGATCGATAACCCCATAGATACACCCGGTTTCGATCGAAACTTCGGACAACCGAACGGCCCAAATCCGTTTAACAGTAATCCAGCCTTAGAGAATCCCCCGCTAGAGGGCGCTGAAATTCTCTTAAATCAGGAAAACCCGCCATCACCGCCGGTTAACCCACCTGTAGAACCACCGCCACCGCCGCCACCACCGCCGGTCAACCCGCCTGCCGAACCGCCACCACCACCACCGCCACCTCCTCCTGTAGGTAGTGGTAATGGCCCGCCAGATTCTCCTGGCAATTCCAATAATGGGCCGCCCGGTACGCCCGGTAATCCCGGTAATTCCGGAAACAATGGCCCGCCAGATTCTCCTGGCAATTCCAATAATGGGCCGCCCGGTACGCCCGGTAATCCCGGTAATTCCGGAAACAATGGCCCGCCTGAAGCTTAATAGCGGGAAAGGCAAATGATGGCCTATCTTACAGGGAACTGAAGCTGGAAAACCCCATAAAGTTGACGGGGTGACAACCCCGTCAAGTAATTTTGATAAAATCTAGAAAACATTTTTACATTGGCATTGAAACAGGTCTTTTTGAAAGGAAGCGACCTGTACTTTTTTATGTACATACACGGAATGCGGTAAGATTGCGTGCTATTTTTTGTAGAAGCGATCGCACTCACACCTAGATCTAATAATTCAATTGTTTTGATTCTTATATTCTTGAGTTTCTTCAAGTGGATAGAGAGTTTCCGATCGCTCTGCCCAGGCTTTTGTAGGAGCATCATACTCATCTGAATATGCGCTATCTATAGGCGAATCTGTCAAAGAAAAAGCAGCAGCAGAAGATTGTTGAATCTCTAACAGTGCTTCTTTAATTTCGGATGCAGACTGATAGCGCTGATGATAATCATAACGCACCATTTTGCTAACGATCGCAGCCAATTCTGGGTTTACTTGTGCCTTATGCGTCCACAGTATTTCTGCACTTTTAATGTCTTGCTGTAACTGGTTTGGCGATAGTCCCGTCAGAGCTTTAATCGCTGTAATTCCCACTGCATAGATATCGCTGTTTGGTCGCGGACGACCCGCACATTGTTCGGGTGGTGCATAACCTTGGGTTCCAATACCCACGGTGAAGCGACTTTGCCCGTCATTTTCCAGCAGTTGTGTGCTAACTTCTTTGACGGCACCAAAGTCAATCAGCACAAGCTTGTCGTCTGAGTCTCTCCTAATAATATTGTTGGGTTTAATATCGCGGTGAATGACTCCCTGACTGTGTACAAATTCTAATATTTCTAACAGTTCCAGCATTATATCTATAACTTGCGATTCGGTCAGTGGCTTGCCCGGTATTAACTCGTATTCTAGAGAATGACCGGCAATGAATTCCTGAACTAGGTAAAATTCATCGCCTTCTTCAAAGTAGGCGAGAAGTTGAGGAATTTGTTTGTGCTGACCGAGTTTTTCGAGTGCGTCTGCCTCTCGCGGAAATAAGCGTCTGGCGAGTTCCAAGTGCTTGTGATCGTTGGTGGCTGGCTTGAGTTGTTTGACCACACACAAAGGTTTACCAGGTCGCTGTGTATCTTGGGCAATATAAGTTTCCCCAAATCCTCCTGCACCTAAAACTTTGATAATTTCGTAGCGACCGCCAATTTTTTTATTGGCTGTTCCTGAGTCTTTTAGAGGCAGCAAGTCTTGCAGGTCATCGTGTTGGCTGAGAATTTCTTGGACAATTGGTGAAGTGACATATCGCTTCAAAGTTTGACGTAATTGGAATTTTCCGATCTGTTGCCTGGAGACATCTCCTGTTAGGTAGAAGAAGCCACTCAATACGATCGCGAAAGCTGGTACGGCTGTTGGCAAAATTAACTGACCGTAAGTAAAGGTGAAGTAGCTAACTGTTCCCCAAGCAAAGGCAATTCCTATTGCCCATCCAAAACGATTTAAGCTTCTTTTTCTTTTGCTCAGAAAAACGCTTGTGCCCAAAACTCCGCCAAATACAAACAGCCCCTGCATCAGCGGATTGGGTATTGCTTGACCGATCGCTTTGCCCTGCATCAAGGTGGCGATCGCATTGGCGTGAATCTCTATTCCCGACATCTGCTCGCGATACAGCAAGCTTCCAGAAAAGGGTGCCTTATGAAAATCTTGCACTTCGGTGATGGTTGTTGGCCCAATCAGAACAATCTTATCCTTGAATTTCCCTTGCTGTAGGTGGTTGTTCCAGATGTAAGGGTCGAGGACGTGGAAAAAGGGAATTTGTTTGAAGGTGTCCTTGGGGCCATAAAAGTAGATGCGATCGCCCTTAGCGCGAATGTTGCTCTGCCCAGCTGCTATCAACGCTGCTTCATCGAAAGAGGGTACCGCCACTGTTAAGGCATCAATTTCTTCTTTGACCTGCTTTGAGTATGTTTGAGACAACTGCTTAATGAACTCGCTGCTAAAGCGATGAATCCTGCCATCCACTTCCAGGGGGTAATTAATTATGCCCGCTGATATCGGCTTTGTCCGAAATAGAGGATTGGGAAGGGTTGGCTGGATTAAGCTGCCCTGCTGTATCTCGGTATCTTCGTACATAGCAGCTAAAGCGATGCGACCTGGATAGCGCTGCAATACCTGTTGCAAATATTTGTCAGCTGCTTTATCGTTGCTGAGCCGATCGAACACCACATCTACAGCAACAGACTTGGCTCCTGCTTTCATCAGCTTGTCGATCGCAAGAGCATAAGCGCTGCGTTTCCAAGGCCAGACTTGTAATGGCTCTAGGTAAGCATACTGTTTGGGATCTTGTTGATAGAACTGTCCTTCCTTGACAGACTGCTCATCTATAGCCAAAATCACTATTTCATCTGGAGGTGCAACTGGCCCGCGCAGTTCAAATAACAGGGTTTGGGTGTTGTACTCCATCATTTGAACCAGTCCCAAATTGCCAGCTGTAGCGAGTCCAGCTGCCAATGCCCAAGCGCCCGTGACAATATGGCTCAAGCGAGCCAGACGCGAAGCCCGACCAGCCTGTACGCTTGATTTGGTTGTTGTACCGGAACGAGTCACGGCAGAAGTTTGTCGGTTGGTTGCGGGCAATGAGGGTTCTGGTGCCATATCCTGCCTCGAAGGTTGATTTAAAGCACCTAAGTGTATACTTTTAAGCTTTTACTTTACATCCACTTAGGTATGAAGTAATGGATAGGGCGGTTTGCATGGATAATGGGTAAGATTTACTTGCCGCTTACTATCTACCACCTACTATCTACTATTCGATCGGGCTTGATGCCGCCAAATTGGTTTGTTTACTTTTTGTTAACAAATTTCAATTTTTCGTTGAGGGCGATCGAGTTGTCAAAGTCAACATTCTAAAAGTCAAGATTCTAGACGCAAACTGGGCTTAAAGAGTCCTTCTTCGCTTGCATTGGCGCTTCTAGACATTGATGGCCCCGATGCCACCATACCAAAATCAAGCACAAACTGCACAAAAAGCCCTATAATGTCCCATGTTACGGGATGTCTGTACGATAATCTAGTAAACTGCTTTAATAAAACAAACACACGGCAAACTCTCCTTTTGAGATTGCCTACGATCTCAAAAGATTGATTGGTAATTTGTGCTTTTTGTCAAGTTACTTCCTTGGTAAGTTAAAGCTGGCCCTGGCAGTAGTGGTGAATGGAAGCAGAATCCCAATAGCGATCGAACGAAGCTACCCTAAAGGGAGATGACAGTACGAGTAAATACACCCAAAGGAGGAAAAAAAATAAGGTTATGGCTAACCAGCCATAAAGTAAGTCACTTGGAAGGGAAATTTTATAAGAAGGATGATTAGTCCAGTCTCAAACGCATTAAAATCAAGGAGGCTCTCATAGTAAAATCTATTGAATAGACAATTTCTCAGCTTGAGAAATTTCATCTAAATACTTGACAAACGAGTATAAGATAGGTTATTGGCTTTGTTAAAGCAGAAATTGCTATAATGGATTATTCCAATTAAATTCTTTTCTACTACTTTTAGGTATAAGTTTGTATGCCTTACTCGATGAACCGTCTTTCTATTTTTGTAGACGGGAACAATATGTTCTACGCTCAACAAAAAAATGGTTGGTTTTTTGACCCGCGACGAGTGTTGCAATATTTCACGAGCGAGCCGGATACAATGTTGGTAAATGCGTTTTGGTACACCGGCTTAAAAGACCCCCAAGATCAGCGAGGATTCCGAGACGCTTTGATTAGCCTTGGTTACACGGTTCGCACCAAAATTCTCAAAGAGTACTACGATGATAGCTCCGGACGTTACTCGCAAAAAGCAAATTTAGACATTGAAATTGTCGTTGATATGTTCAATACAGTAGATCAATACGATAAGGTGGTGCTGTTCAGCGGGGATGGTGATTTTGAACGAGCAATTGAACTTTTACGTTCTAAAAATACTCACATTACAGTGGTGTCAACAGAAGGAATGATTGCCAGAGAACTGCGTAATGCTACGGACAGGTATATAGACTTGAATGATATTCGCGACCATATTGAGAAAGTTGATTATTAGGTGAAAAGTAATAAGTGCAACAATTTGAAGGCAAAAGATGGTGCTACGGTTAAGCTACCTAAAATTAGGTATGGCACTCGTCAGGGTTAAAGCAGAACGGTTATAAATTGAAAAAAGCTTTATAAGCCATCAGTTGACACTTTTCTCTCACCACCTTACAGACATCGCTCGCTCGCACAAAATAAGGAGGATATCTCGTTTAGAGCTATGCAAAACCAACCCAAAACAGACCGAATTATCATTTTCGATACCACACTTCGAGATGGCGAACAATGTCCCGGCGCTACCTTGAATGTAGACGAGAAGTTGATTATTGCCCGTCAATTGGCTCGTTTGGGTGTAGATGTAATCGAGGCGGGATTCGCTTACGCCAGTCCCGGTGATTTTGAGGCAGTTCAGAAGATTGCCGAAGCTGTGGGAACAGAAGATGGGCCGATTATCTGTAGCTTGGCAAGAGCGATAAAAGCAGATATCGAAGCAGCAGCAAAAGCGCTCAAACCGGCAGCAAAGGGGAGAATTCACACCTTTATTTCTACATCGGATATTCATTTGGAATATCAATTGCGGAAGACAAGGGCAGAAGTGTTGGCCATTGCCGAAGAAATGGTCTCCTACGCTAAGTCTTTCATGGATGATGTAGAATTCTCGCCGATGGATGCGGCTCGTTCCGACCCACAGTATTTGTATCAGGTTTTAGAACGAGCGATCGCAGCTGGCGCTACAACTATCAATATTCCCGATACCGTAGGTTACATGACTCCCAGCGAATTCGGAGATTTGATTCGCGGTATTAAGGAAAATGTTCCCAACATCGATAAAGCAATTATTTCCGTTCACGGTCATAACGATTTGGGATTGGCTGTTGCGAACTTCTTGGAAGCAGTGAAAAATGGCGCACGCCAGTTAGAATGCACCATTAACGGCATTGGCGAACGCGCTGGCAATGCGTCTTTGGAAGAATTGGTGATGGCATTGCACGTCCGCCGTCAATATTACAATCCTTTCTTGGGACGTCCGGTGGAATCGGAAGCACCGCTAACTAATATTGACACGCGGCAGATTTACAAAACTTCTCGTTTGGTTTCCAACTTGACGGGAATGTTGGTGCAACCGAATAAAGCAATTGTAGGCGCAAATGCTTTCGCTCACGAATCCGGTATCCATCAAGATGGGGTGCTGAAAAATAAGCTTACCTATGAAATTATGGATGCTGAATTGATTGGTTTGACCACCAATCAAATTGTACTCGGCAAACATTCCGGTCGCCATGCTTTCGGCGCACGTTTGAAAGAGTTGGGATTTGAACTTTCGGATACGGATTTGAATAAGGCGTTTCTGAAGTTCAAAGAGGTAGCGGATAAGAAGAAAGAAATTACCGATTGGGATTTGGAAGCGATCGTTAATGACGAAATCCAACAAGCTCCCGACCTTTTCCGTGTAGAATTGGTGCAGGTTTCTTGCGGTAGCAACGCTCGTCCGACGGCAACGGTAACTCTCAGAACGCCAGAAGGAGAGGAGTTGACTGATGCGGCGATTGGAACTGGGCCGGTGGATGCTGTTTATAAGGCAATTAACCGCGTGGTAAATGTGCCGAATCAGCTAATTGAATTTTCTGTGCAGTCGGTGACGGCGGGAATTGATGCAATTGGAGAAGTAACAATTCGCCTCAAACATGGTGAGCGCATTTTCTCCGGTCATGCTGCTAACACGGATATTATCGTCGCTTCCGCGCAAGCTTATATAAATGCGCTGAATCGTTTGTATGCGGCGTTGCAGAATAAGCAAGTGCAGTCTGAAGGTGGCGAAAATCCTGCTGCTGCGGGTACTACTGTGTAAGTGTGAATAGGTGGACAAAACGCTAGAAGGCGTTGAAAGAGAAAAAGTATAAAGGCACGAAGGGATAAATTTCCTTTCGTGTTTTTTCTGTTTTGGGGGAAGAAAAAAGTGCGATCGCGATAGCGTGCCGGAGGCGATCGCTTATGGCAAATTAAAATAGATTTAAGCATTCGATCGCCCAAATTATGTCTGAAATTATTGTTGCTGTTTACGAAAATGGTGTTTTGCGTCCCGTAAATCCCGTATCTTTAAATGAGGGTCAAACTGTGCGACTGCAAGTGGTGCTGGAAGTATCGCCAGGAGAGTCACAAAATGAGGTAGAAAAGCCATTTCAGTCATTAGTTGACCAAAAAGTGATGAGTCTGCCACCGAAACAGGGTCAAATCGATCGCGCTGAATTAGCGCGGCGCGAAGAGGCGCGGCGCGAACGGATGCAAAAAATGGGGCCAATCCCAGGTAAACCTCTATCAGAAACCATTATTGAGGATCGTGGCCCGTGGTAAACGCTTATTTCTTGGATACCAGCGCGTTAGTGAAAAGATATATTTATCTACTTCTGTTGAGCGTCATCAACATATCTTTAATGATAATGTAAATAACTAACGCAGTTTGTAAAAATTGTCCGAGTTGCATAATTGGATCGAAGCGCCAGCCAGAAAAAAGTAGGATCGTGCCAATTATTAAGAAAAAAATCGTTGAAACTATTGCTTGAATGACATATCTAATCAAAGATGAATCGCTGACATTTCTGGCACGTCTAAATATCAAAATTAATGCCGATACTATATAAATAAAACTCCCTACGAAATATACTAATCCACATAAACTTGCTAAATTAAAAGATACATTTATCATGTTCGATCGCCTGATTTAGATTAAAAACCCTACAGTCTTAGTTTTATTATAAATTAAAATACTTTTCATTTACTTTTCCTGATTGTAACGATCGTATGTTTGCCGCAAAAATAATCCCGATCTCATTCAATATCCTCTACGCGGTTACGATCCTGTCCTTGAGAGTGCGATCTCTCTTTAACAATCTTCATATTGTTTATTGAATTGTAGTCAAAATTTAAACTAATTTACGATAAAAAAGGGTAAAATCCTAGATTAATATACAACACAACTACATCTGTCAAAGGGTGGGTAAAAATGTTGGGATGGATATTTGGCGGTTTTGTCAAAAAATTAGAGCGTGCAGCTAATGATATTTCACATAATTTTGTGAAAGCTAGCGGAGAAGAAATAGATCGTTTATTTGATGAGCGATTATCACCTTTAGCTGATAAGTTAGATTATATAGCTCAACAAAGAATTAAAGAATCTAGATTAGAAATTGAAGCTTTAGAAAATAAAACGAAAGCTGATATTGAGTCTTTGCTGGCTCAGGCTGATGAGAAAGCAAAGCAAAATTTGGAAAAAATTGATTTGGTGCGACAAGAAAGTTTGGCAGATGTAAGAGCAACTCTTAGTCAAACAGATGCTTATTTGGAAAACCGGATTAACCAAATTTCGCTGGCGGTAATGGAAGCTCTGGAATTTACTAATTATCGGGTTGATAAAGCTTTGTTGGAAGTTAAGGATTTGGAAAATAAATTGTTTGTAGATGCGAATTATTTAGTGGATAAGTTAATTCAGCAAATTGATGAGGTTTTAGAAGGTAAAATTGAGAAATTTAATACGATTTTACAAAGATATTTAGATCATGCTTTGCCAGGGCCATTTGATAAATGCAAGCGGCGACTTAATATTCAATGGAAATTTGGTAATCAAATTTCTGATATGGATCTCTATCGATTAGCTGAATGTTATGAATTGAGCAAATTAGATGAGAATACCTCTATTGAAAAAGTAGTAGAGATTTACGGACAATTGCAATTAAATGCGGCTAGAATGGCGGCGTTAGTGCGAAATGCACCTATATTGAAAAGAATTGCTGTGGATGATTGGCTTAAATATGGAGTGCTTTCCGAGTTTTGGTACGATACTTTGAAAGCGTATGATTCTAATGTTCCGATGCTGAAGCCTTCAATAAGACAAGCATTGTTAACTGATAGTAATGACAATGATTAGATATGTTTTGGTAAGAGGTTCTTAAAATTTTATTAGGAGTAAAGATAATGAAAACTGGTGGTGATGACTGGAAAACGCCATTGGGTGTTTATGAAAGAGCGATCGCAGAATTAGCAAGTACGCGCCAAGAACTTCAGGCAGAGTTAAAAAATTTAAAAGAACTGGAAAGTTGGAAAGCTAATTTGAGATCGGAAATTCAAAGTGCTAAGTCAGATCTGCAAGCGATTAAATCAGAACAACAAACTTTTCAAACTAAGTTAGAGAATACTAAAAAAGAGTTAAGTGCTACTCAAATAGAATTGCAAAAAGTGAAAGCCGAACTAGAAAGTAAAAAATCCCAAATTACCGATATCCAAACAAAAATAGAAACTACAAATACCCTCTTGAAAAGCTTCAGTTCTGAAGCCCAAAAAGCAGTTGGTTTTGCCATATCAGAAGCTAAAGATGCCAAAAATCAAGCTGAGAACGCTTTGTCACAAATAGCTGGATTAAAAAATCAGCAGGTAGTTAAAGATACTCCATCTAAAAATAAAACTGAGTCAACTAATTTTACTTCTGACTATGATAGTAGTTCTAACCCTACGGGAGAAGTAATTATGATTTTAAACGGTGTATTAGGGATGACTGCCGCTCACCCCAGAGATTTTGAAAAAGCTAGACAGATTTTTGTACTTAAAGACCGAACTTCTGTGAGAATGTGGACAAATCCCGTAGGTGTCGATCACGTATTTTTGGCTGATGTTAATGGGAATATGGTTTATGGTGGCTTTGTAGGCTGGATTCACTCACAAAATCTTTCCAGAGCTTTAGAAGATATTAGAAAATATTTCACATAAATATTTTGGTTACAAATTTTATGGCTACAACTGGTGCTGATGACTGGAAAACGCCGTTGGGTGTGTATGAAAGAGCGATAAGAGAACTAATAAAGACAAGGCAAGAAATGCAAGCCGAGTTGGAAAGCATCAAAGCGATGCAAGCTTCTCAAATTGAAAATTTGAAAGAAGAAATTGAACGTTATCAGATAGAGACGCAGACTCTTAAAGCAGAACTTGGAGTTACCAAAGAGCGTCTTAACACAGTTCAAAAAATAGCAGATGAATCTCTATCTTCTAAGGAAGCTTTAAATGAAGTAATTCGCCTGACAAAAGACCGAGTTTCAAATATGGAAAAAAGTGCAGAGGATGTTCAAAGAGAAATTGATAGTTTGAAGTCAGATCCTAAACAGCAGATTAATAATCTTCGGATAGAACATGGTGTATGGGAAGGAACGGCTAAAAATACTCCAGGTTGGTCTATTTTAGATGGAGATGGAAGGCGTGTATTTAGAAGTTATATTCGCTTTGAGCAAGGCTTTTCACAACCACCACAGGTAGTAGTTGGTATATCGTATTTTGATATTATCAGAAAATCTAATAGTCGTCTAAAGGTGAAGGTGGCAGAGATTGATAAAAATGGGTTTTACTTTCACTTACAAACTTATTTGAATACACAAATTTGGGCGGCGGGAGTAAATTGGTTGGCTTATGGTTACTAATATATAGATTGAGGTTGGCTATGAGTAAAGCGGGTAATGATAATTGGAAAACACCTTTAGGTGTATATGAAAGATCGATCGCTGAATTACGGCGAACAAGAGAAGAAATTCAGGCAGAAATGCACAACCTCAGACAGATGCAAGTTTCTCTAGGGGAACTCTCAAATCTGAAAGCAGAACTAGAAGATTCTCAGGTAAAGATACAAACTCTCAAAACAGATTTAGACAAAACCAAAGCTGAGCTTATCACTACTCAAAAAATTGCCAGCGAAGCTCAACATCGAGTTGCGGATGCTGAAAGAGAGGCTAATTCTGCCCAAAAAGAACTACAAAATTTGAAGCAGCTTATGAATAATAACGAAAGTAGCAATCCTCAACTTATTGAAATTGTAAGTAAACTGCAAGAACAATTAGCTCAATTAGCGCCAATTAATACTGCATCTAGTCAAGATGATGATTTTAAACGGCAGATTATTCAGTCTATTTCAGATTTGCGATCGCAAGTCTCTAAATTATCAGATGAATTAATGCTTGTTTCTCCGGCGACAGGGAAAGACTACACCAAACTCCGAAATTTATTAGCAGATAGAGAGTGGAGAAAAGCCGATGAAGAAACTCTAAACCTGATAGTTAAAATATCTAATCGAGACAGAGATGGTTGGCGCTGGCTAGATCGAGGAGAAATTGCGCTATTTCCCTGGCAAGATCTTCGCATTATTAACAGACTTTGGGTAGAGTACAGCAGTGGACGGTTTGGTTTTAGCGTTCAAAAGCAAATATGGCAGAGTATAAATGTAGCAAATAACAATAATTTTGAGGTAGAGAAGACGTTAGGCGATCGCGTTGGTTGGCGCGTCAATAATAACTGGCTTAAGTATGATGAATTAACTTTCGATATTAGCGCATCCGAGGGACATCTACCATCTACTGTTCATATTTTAGGAGTTGATAAGGGAAGAGTGGAAGATAGAATAAGACTTCTTTTATCGCGTCGGGAATTACAAATATAAATTCTTAATTTTCAACAAATATTTAGTTTTTTCGTACAAAGAGGTTAGTGACGATGAGTAAAGCGGGTAATGATAATTGGAAAACTCCTTTGGGTGTATACGAAAGAGCGATCGCAGAGGTAATTAAAACACGCGAACAATTACAAACAGAACTACAAAGCCTGCGAGATATTCAAGCTTCTTATAAGAATTTAAAGTCTGAGCTTCAGGCTGCCAAGGCGGAAATACAAACCCTGCAATCCCAATTTCAAGCTTGTCAAAAAGAACTTCAGGAAACTAAGGCAGAGTTAGAAGCTACCAAGTTAGAACTTCAAGATACTGATAAACAGTATGAAGATAGAATAACAGAAGCTAAGGAAACCGCAGATATTGCTCACTCTGAAGCTAAAGCTGCTTATTCTCAAGTAGAATCTGTTAAAACTGAAATCGAAAATGGCACTATTGTTGCTCAGAAAGCTTTGATGTTACGTGGTAGAGATGAGAATTACTGGATGAGATTTCATTCGGTTGATAGTGTTAACCATGATGTATTTCAGATTTGGAAAATTGATGATACATGGTATGATACTATTAGGGTAAAAGCAGCAAAACTTTTACGAGCCAGAGATGATAAACACTGGATAAAATTTTATCGAGTTGATAGCAAAAATCGGGATGTTTTTGCTATGTGGAGAAGTGACAAAACATGGCATATTAATATCCAACTTAAGTAGTGTTATTACTTCTCTGCTTTTGCTTCATTTCTGTATATTTATTCTCATGTTTATTTATGTTTAGCCAGTTTATTAACGATTTGCATCTTTATAAACATCCCCTCTAAAAATCTCCATAAACCACTCTGGCGTTTTCAACTCTTCAAACCCAAATTGTCCATAAAGCCAATGAGCATCTTTTGTCGCCAACAACCATCGCCGCAAACCTTGTAACTCTGCTTCTGCCATAATGGTTTCGATCAACCATTTACCCAAACCAAAACCGCGATATTCTTCTAAAATAAACACATCTGAAAAATAAGCAAAACTTGCATAATCTGTGATTACTCTCGCAAAGCCAACTTGCTTGTCGCCTTCATAAACTCCGAAACAAAAAGAGTTATCGATACATTTCTGAACGACTGACAACGGAATATTTTTAGCCCAATAAGAATTGCGGAGAAAATTATGAATTACGTCTAAATCTAATTTCGACTTGTCGGTGTTGATGGAAAATCTATTTTGTAATTCGCTATTCGTCATAAGTGATAAAAAACACTGTTTAAAAAATAGTCCGGATGCTAAGCCGGAAAACACGGATTCTATTTTAGATATTGTAACGTCAAGATACCTAAATTTACGGACTAAAACGATGAGACAGCTTTGGAAAACTTTTCTCGCACTTCCCCTAGTTGCAGGTGTGGCGCTTACCGCGATACCGAGTCAAAGCATTGCAGCGCCGAGTTTTGGCCAGTATCGCGTTACTCAGAGGTATAATGGCAGACCAGCGCCTGTTAATCTCAGCACTCCGGAGGCGCGGCGATTTCGGACTGCGTTGACAAATGGTGCCAAACTGGGGCCTAATTTTGCGGGACAGTATACTGTGGTAACTTGGGGTTGCGGTACTGAGTGTCAGCAAGTTGCGATCGTCGATGCGAAAACAGGTAGAGTTTACATGACGGGGATTACCGCGTCGCTGGGAGTGAAGCATCAGTTAAACAGTCGCTTGTTGGTTGTCAATCCGCCGGAGGAAATTGCACAGCTTTCTCCCGAATATGCAAAAAGGATAACTACTCGCTACTATGTTTGGCAGAATAATCGCTTAGTGCAGGTTAAGTGATCGAGATTTAAAATTTTTAACCGCAGATGAACGCAGATGAGGTTTGTCTGCGTTATTTGCGTTTATCTATGTGAATCTGGGAAACTTAAGAGTAAGCTAATTATTGGAAATTCAGCATCTCAAATGACTTATCCTCAATCTCTATCTTGGCAAGATGTCCGCGACAAATTTAAAACAATCTGGGGCTATGATGATTTTCGCCCACCCCAAGGGGAAATTATTCGTAGTTTGCTAGCTCAGCAGGATGCGATGATTATAATGCCTACGGGTGGGGGAAAGTCGATTTGTTTTCAATTGCCAGCTTTGTTGCAAACGGGGTTAACGCTGGTAGTTTCGCCTTTGGTGGCGTTGATGGAAAATCAGGTGCAGGAATTGCGTCAGCTAAAGTTGCCAGCTGCGCTACTGCATAGTGAATTGCCAACTTCTGAACGCAAGCAGACTTTGCAAGCTTTGGAGCAACAAAGGTTACGATTGCTGTATGTGTCGCCGGAAACTTTGTTAAGCGAACCGGTGTGGATGCGTTTGTGTCAATCGTATTTGAAAATTAACGGCATAATTTTGGATGAGGCGCATTGTTTGGCGCAGTGGGGAGATACTTTTCGACCTGCTTATCGGCGTTTGGGTGCGGTGCGATCGGCTCTCCTTCAGTTTAAACCACCAGGAACTAAAATCCCGATCGCAGCTTTTACCGCTACTGCCGATCCCACTGCCCAAAAAACTATCCAGTCAGTCTTACAATTACAACAGCCAGAAATTTTTCGCCTCAACCCCTATCGTCAAAATCTCCATCTCAAGTTACAAACAATCTGGACGCCACGCGGACGCAAGCAAACTCTGTTAAAGTTTATTCAGGCCAGACCGCAACAAGATGGTTTAATTTATGTTCGCACTCGGCGAGATGGCGAACATTTAGCTGCATGGTTAAGAGATAAAGGATATACAACCGCAGCTTATCATGCCGGTTTGAGTCCGCAGGAACGTCGCACTATTGAAAGTGATTGGATTTCTGGTAAAATAGCTTTTGTGGTTTCTACATCTGCTTTCGGAATGGGCGTTAACAAACCGAATGTGAGATGGGTAATTCACTTTCACCCTACCTTACTGTTATCGGAATACGTGCAGGAAATCGGACGTGCGGGAAGGGATGGGAAAAAATCCGATGCTTTGCTATTGATGAGCGAACCGACTGGATGGTTAGATCCACAGGATAAGCAACGACAAAAGTTTTTTGAGGATAAAGTGCGATCGCAACAACGGGAAGCTCAGCAGTTAATTCGCAAACTCCCCGCAACTGGAGAGGTAAATATTGTAGCCCGTCAGTTTCCCGAAGGGGCGACAGCTTTATCGCTACTCCACAGCACAGGTCAGCTAGAATGGCAAGACCCATTTCACTATATTATTAAGGATCGATCGCCAAGCCAACAACCAGCTCAATTCGATGCCGTCAAGCAGATGAATTCCTACCTGAGAACTCGCGAATGTCGCTGGCAGTTTTTGTTACGCGCCTTTGGTTTTCAGGAAAATATGCGTTGCGGACACTGCGATAACTGCGATCGCAGCAAATGAATTTATGGGGAAATTGTTCGTTGATATTACAGTTGAATGCGATCGGTGGGTGACGGCACCCTCTCAAAGGAAGAGGGAGAACGAGATAGCGGGAAGAAATTCCTAATTTTGACTTTTGACTTTTGACTTTTGACTTTTGACTTTTTACTTTTAGATCGCCTGTGCCGTCCCCCACCCTACGATTGGATACTAATTACGGAAAACCTAGTTTCTCTCAGTATATTCACTTTGCTATCAAAAAATGATATTACATAAAGATGCGATTTCTACGGTTAAAACTATTATAAATGTATAAAATAGTATAAATTTATAAAAATTTATAACATTAGCTTGCAAAAAAAGTATTTTACCCCTGACAGTGCAAAGATGGTTCGCTCGCAGATTTTGTGTAATTTGCTGCTGAAATCGAACAGATTTTGTGGATAAAGTGAAAATTTCCGGCAAAAGTGAGTATAAAGACGCACCTTTCACCAACCCCCCCCGAAAGGGAACGGGGATTGTCTAAACCAATTTAGGCAACGCAAGAGGTGAATACCGCATTGAGACACAGTTTGGTACGCACTTCCAGATGCTTCCCAGTCTGGACTATCTACAAGCCTAATTGGTTAGGTGTTAGGTAAGACCAAGACATCTTAACTGTGTTGCAGGAAGGGACTAAAACAAGTTTGCTGGTTCTTGGGCCGATCGCCATTCAAAAACCAGCCCCCCGCAAGGGGATTATTGTAAAGCCGTCCTGTAAGGACGGGGTTTGGGACCCAGAGGTTTCGATGATGGCGACCTACGATGTCTGCCTTGTTGTTGTTTCAGTTGCGATCGCAATCACCGCCACCTATACGGCTTTGTCAGTGGTGAAGGGTAGCCGATTGGCCACAAAATGGGCGCGAAAGTTGTGGCTTGCGAGTGGGGCGGCAATAGCGATCGGCATCTGGTCGCACTACACAGGCATGACATCAACGCGACCGTGGGCATCGATCGCATATAATTCTCAGCAGCTAGTGGAACTCTCGACGGTCATCAGTTTTGGTGCTTCCTTAACAACTTTGTGCCTGACCTCGATGACAAAAACAACAAAAATCGGAAAATGCTGTCAACTCAGTAGTGCCATCGCGATCGCATCGACAATCGCCGCCACGCATTACACAGTAATGGCAGCCGTCAGCTTCCCGCCTCAAAAAGCAAAAATTGTACAACTTTACAGCACAGCAGATACTAGGGGCAGCTTTACTTTCTCAATAGCTATAGCGGTTGGAATTGCTACCTTAGTCATCTTAGCGCTGGCGCGACTGGCATATGCAGTCGCTCGGCGACTGCGTACTCAGGTGGCGACAGCAGAAGCATTACGCCAAAGCGAACAGCGTTTCCGTTCCTTAGTGCAAAACTCCTCAGACCTGATTGCAGTTTTGGATATCAACGCCACTTTTCGTTATGTCAGTCCCTCCGTAGAAAAAATTTTGGGCTACACACCGACACAATTAATCGATCGAAAAGCCTTTGACTGGATTCACCCAGAAGATATTGACAAAGTTTATGCCGCTTTTGCCAGTGCGATCGCCAATCCCGGCGCTAACATGGCGATCGAGTATCGAGTCAGACACGCTCAGGGCAATTGGATTTATTTGGAAACTATAGGGCGCAACCTGCTTGATGATGCCACTATCAAAGGCGTCGTAGCTAATTCCCGCAACATCACCAAGCGCAAACAAGCAGAAGAAGCACTGCGCCAGGTAGAACAGAACTATCGCAGCATCTTTGAAAATGCCGTTGAAGGTATTTTTCAAACCACACCCGATGGGGGATATCTGACAGTCAACCCCATGCTAGCCCGCATCTACGGTTACGATTCCCCAGCAGAATTAATCGCCACCATCATCGATATCAAACAACAGCTTTATGTCGATCCAAATCGCCGCTTTCAGTTTAGAAATCTTTTACAAGAACAGGATGCCGTTTGGGGCTTCGAGTCCCAAGTTTATCGTAAAGATGGCAGCATCATCTGGATTTCCGAAAGCGCTCGCGCCCTCCGGGACGAAACGGGTCAGCTGTTGGGCTATGAAGGCACTGTAGTAGATATTACCCAGCGCAAGCAAGCAGAGACAGAACTGCACAAACGAGATACGTTGCTGCAAGGGGTTGCAGCTGCCATGAATCATTTATTGACAAATAGCGATTACAGTACAGCAATTAATAAAGCATTAGACGCCTTGGGTGCAGTGACCGGTGTCGATCGAGTTTATATTTACGAACAGCACTGCCATCCCGAAAGCGGCGAAATCGGTGTGAGTATGCGATATGAATGGACGCGCCGACTCGAAGAGGCAGAGAGGGGGAGAGCGGAAATTAAAAGTCAAAAGTCAAAAGTCAAAAGTCAAAACGAAGAACGGGAGAACGGGAGAACGGGAGAAAACCTGCATAATGGTTCCCCCACTCCCCCCTTCCCCCACTCCCCCACTCCCCCACT